>NZ_RAWC01000082.1:0-34676 GCF_003611685.1 Corallococcus sp. CA049B
AGCCCCTCCATGCCCCGAGCCCTCGCGTCCTCCCGGCGCGCCCGTCCCGCCCAGCTCGCCCCCCCGGCCGCGAGGCAGGCGGCCGCCTCCCCGCTCCTGCCCCCCGGTCTCTTGGAACGTCTGCTGGCGGAAGCCATGGGCCGGGGCGCGGACTTCGCGGAGGTGTACGTGGAGCGCACGTCCACCACCGCCGTGGTGCTGGAGGAGCAGCGCATCCGCAGCGCGCAGGTGGGCCTGGTGCAGGGCGTGGGCGTGCGGGTCATCGCCGGGGCCAAGGTGGGCTACGCCTACTCCGACGACTGGGACGAGGCCGCGCTCGTGCGCGCCGCGCGCACCGCCGCGATGATTGCCCAGGGCGGAGGCTCCGAGCGCGCCTTCCCCGTCAAGCGCGTGCCGGTGCCCAGCCATTACCGGGTCGGTCAGCCGCTGGAGGACGTGGCGGTGGCGCGCAAGACGGCGCTGCTCACCCGCGCGGATAAGGCCGCCCGCGCCTTCGACTCGCGCATCCAGCAGGTGAACGCGTCCTACGTGGATCAGACCAAGCGCATCGCCGTGGCCAACACCACCGGCCGCTTCAGCGAGGACACGCAGGACCAGTCCCGCATGAGCGTGCACGTGGTGGCGCTGGGGAAGAACGGCGAGCGGCGCACCGGCATGTACGGCAGCGGCGGCCGGGTGTCCTTCAGCTACTGGGACGGCGTCACGCCGGAGTCCGTGGCGGAGGAGGCCGCGCGCCAGGCCATCGCCACGCTGGGCGCGGTGGACTGCGTGGCCGGCCCGCAGACGGTGGTGCTGGCGCCGGGCTGGAGCGGCATCCTGCTGCATGAGGCGGTGGGCCACGGCCTGGAGGCGGACTTCATCCGCAAGGGCACGTCGCTGTTCGCGGGCAAGCTGGGGGAGAAGGTGGCCTCGGAGCTGGTGACGGTCATCGACGACGGCACGGTGTCCAGCGCGCGCGGCTCCATCAACATCGACGACGAGGGCGTGCCCGGCGAGCGCAAGGTCCTCATCGAGAACGGCGTCCTCAAGGGCTACCTCTATGATCAGCTCAACGCGAAGCTGATGAACCAGCGCTCCACGGGCTCAGGGAGGCGGGAGTCGTTCAAGAGCCTGCCCCTGCCGCGCATGACGAACACCTTCCTGGCGCCCGGCGACCACGCGCCGGAGGACATCCTCAAGGAGGTGAAGCGCGGGCTGTACTGCGCCACCTTCGGCGGAGGCCAGGTGGACATCAGCAACGGCAACTTCGTCTTCGAGGTCAGCGAGGCCTACCAGATTGAAGACGGCAGGCTGGGCCGCCCGGTGAAGAACGCCATCCTGATTGGCGTGGGGCCGGAGGCGCTGAAGAACATCAGCCGCGTGGGCTGCGACCCCATGCCGGACCCCGGCATGGGCATCTGCGTGAAGGACGGGCAGATGCTGCCCGTGGGGGTGGGCCTGCCCACCGTGCGCATCGACAACGTCACCGTGGGCGGAACGAAGGTCGGCTGAGGACAACCGTGAACTACGAACAGCTCGCGAAGAAAGTGGTCCAGCGCGCCGTGAAGAAGGGCGCGAAGCAGGCGGAGGCCTACCTGGAGGTGGGCCGCCAGAGCAGCGTGCGCGTCCGCGAAGGGCAGATTGAGGACCTCACGGAGGCCACCAGCAAGGGCCTGGGCATCCGGGTCATCGTGAAGGACCGGCTGGGCTTCGCGTACACGTCCGACTTCACGCCCGCGGGCCTGGAGCGCGTGGTGGACCTGGCCGTGCAGTTGGCGGAGGCCGCCGCGCCCAACAAGCTCAACGGCCTGCCCGGCGCGAAGGACCTGGGCAAGCGCGGAGACACCGGCCTCCTCTTCGACCCCAAGGTCGCGAACCTGCCCGGGGACTGGAAGATCAACGCGGCCCTGGAGGCGGAGCGCGCGGGCCGGGCGCAGGACACGCGCGTCGTCACCTTCGACTCCGTGTCCGCGGGCGACTTCGTGGCGGAGGTGTACCTCGCGTCCAGCGAGGGCGCGTCCGGCGGCTACTCCGGCACGTACGTGTACCTGGTCGCGGTGCCGGTGGCGTCGCAGGACGGGCAGCTCCAGACGGGCTACTGGCTGGACTACAAGCGCTTCCTGGACGACCTGGAGTCGCCGGAGTCCATCGGCCGCGAGGCCACGAAGCGCGCCGTGCGCATGCTGGGCGCGAAGCCGGTGAAGACGCAGCAGGTGCCGGTGGTGTTCGACCCGCTGGTGGCCGCGAGCTTCGTGGGCAACCTGTCCCAGGCCGCCAACGGCAACGCCGTGTACCAGCAGTCCAGCGTGCTCGCGCCCCACCTGGGCAAGCGGCTCGCGGGAAAGCACGTCACGCTGGTGGATGACGGCCTCCTGCCCCGGGGCCTCGCCACCGCGCCGTTCGATGGCGAGGGCGTCCCCACGCGCCGCACGCCCATCCTCGATGAGGGCGTGCTGTCCGGCTTCCTCTACGACGCCTTCACCGCGCGCAAGGCGAAGGCGCGCACCACGGGCAACGCGTCGCGCGGCTACAGCGCGCTGCCGGGCATTGGCACCACCAACCTCTACCTGGAGAAGGGCACGAAGACGCCGGAGGAGCTGATCCGCGAAGTGCCCCAGGGCCTCTACGTCACCGCCCTCCTGGGCCACGGCGCGGATCCGGTGTCCGGGGACATGTCCTGCGGGGCCAACGGCCTTTGGATTGAGAACGGTGAGCTGACCCACCCGGTGCAGGAGGTCACGGTCGCGGGCCACCTGCTCCAGATGTTGAAGGACGTGGACGCGGTGGGCAGCGACCTCCAGTTCCGGGGCGGCAGCGTGGGCGCGCCCACTGTCCGCTTCCGACAGCTCACCGTCTCCGGCGCGTAGCCCGCGCCACGCGGTCGCCTACGCTCGCGGACCTCATTTCCACCGGCACGAGGTGATGTCCGCATGGCCGCGAAGTCCGCCCGCAAGTCCGCCCCCGCGAAGTCGAAGTCGGCCACGCCGCGCAAGCCGCGCCGCAAGAAGGCCGAACCGAAGTCGCGGGGGCTGAGCGCGGCCGAGGTCGCGAGCGAGGCCGTGGCCTTCCCCGACGCCCTCCTCCAGGCGGTGCGCGAGGACGGCGGCGAGGTGCTGTCCGTCTACCGCGACCCGCTGGGCGGACACCCCGTCGTTTTCGCCGTGCTCCCCATCGACAAGGTGGAGCCCACGCCCTACCAGCGCGACCTGTCCGAGCCCCACGTGAAGCGGCTCGCCACCGCCATGGAGCGCCTGGACCGCTTCCTGGACCCCGTCATCGCCGTGCGCGTGGAGGGCCGCTACTGGACGCCCAACGGCAACCACCGCCTCAACGCCAGCAAGCTCCTGGGCGCGAAGTCCATCGTCGCGCTGCTCCTGCCGGACGAGGACGTGGCCTATCAAATCCTCGCCCTCAACACGGAGAAGGCCCACAACCTGAAGGAGCGCTCGCTGGAGGTCATCCGCATGGCGCGGGGCCTGGTCGGAGCGAAACGCCCGGGCAAGGAGTCCGCCTTCGCCCACCTCTTCGAGGAGCCCTCCTTCCTCACCCTGGGCGCCGCCTACGAGAAGCGCCCCCGCTTCTCCGCGGGCGCCTATCACCCCTTCGTCAAGGTGGTGGACGGCTTCCAGGACGTGCCCTTGCCCCAGGCCCTGGCCGTGCGCGACGCCCAGGCGGAGCTGCTGCTGGAACTGGACGACGCCGTGGTCGCCGTCGTCAACGCCCTCAAGGAGCGCGGCCTCCAGAGCCCCTACCTCAAGAACTTCGTCGTCGCCCGGCTCAACTTCCTGCGCTTCCGCAAGGACGGCCCGCCTCCCACCTTCGATTCCACCGTCAGCCGCATGCTGGCCAGCGCCCTGCGCTTCAACGTGGACAAGGTGCGCCGCGAGGACATTGGCCGCATGGGCGGCGGGCCCCTGGAGCCGGACGAGGAGCAGGCCTGAGAAGTCCAGGCCTGAAGGGAATGGGGATTGCAGGGCCGTGTTGAGAGAGGCCCGCACTCCCATGACATCTCCCACGGTCCTGGTCGTCGACGACGACCGCGCCAACCTCGATTCGGTCGCCCGCATCTTCCAGCGGGAAGGCTTCGCCACGTTGTCCGCCGCGCAGGGCACGGAGGCGCTGGAGCTGCTCCGGCGCCCGGAAGTCAGCGTCATGGTCACCGACCTGATGATGCCCGGCATGGACGGCCAGGAGCTGCTCAAGGCCAGCCGCGCCATCCGCCCGGACGTGGAGGTGGTGCTGATGACCGCCTACGGCACGGTGGAGACGGCCGTGGCCGCCATGAAGGACGGCGCCTACGACTTCATCACCAAGCCCCTCAAGCGCCACGCCCTGGTGAAGGCCGTGCAGAAGGCGCTGGAGAAGCAGGCGCTCGTCCAGGAGAACACCTCCCTCAAGGCGAAGCTCGCGGAGATCAACCCCGCGGGCGGGCGCGCCATGGTGGGCCAGTCCCCCGCCTTCCGCGCCATGCTGGACACCATCCGCCAGGCGGCGCCCTCCACCGCCACGGTGCTACTGCTGGGCGAATCCGGCACCGGCAAGGAGCTGGCCGCGCGGGCGCTGCACGAGCACTCCGCCCGGGCGAAGCAGCCCTTCATCGCCGTCAACTGCGGCGCCATCCCGGAGAGCATCCTGGAGGCGGAGCTCTTCGGCGTGGAGCGCGGCGCGTACACCGGCGCCGTCACCCGCCGCGAGGGCCGCTTCGAGCGGGCCAACGGCGGCACCCTCTTCCTGGACGAGGTGGGCGAGATGCCCCTCTCCGCGCAGGTGAAGCTCCTGCGCGTGCTCCAGGAGGGAGAGCTGGAGCGGCTGGGCGGCACGCAGACGGTGAAGGTGGACGTGCGGCTGGTCGCCGCCACCAACAAGGACCTGCAGAAGGAGGTCGCCGAAGGGCGCTTCCGCGAGGACCTCTACTACCGCCTGCACGTGGTGGAGCTCCGCGTGCCCGCGCTGGCCTCGCGCCGCGAGGACATCCCGCTCCTGGCGGAGGCCTTCCTGCGCCGCTTCTCCGCGAAGAACGGCAAGGTGCTGCGCGGCTTCTCCCCGGACGCCCTGGGCGTGCTGGAGAACTACGCGTGGCCGGGCAACGTGCGGGAGCTGGAGCACGCCGTGGAGCGCGCCGTGGTGCTGGCCCGCACGGACGTGCTGGAGGCCAGCGACCTGCCGGAGTCCGTGCGCAAGGGGCCCCTGGGCTCCGCCGGACAGCTGGTCATCCCCATCGGGACGCCCATGGAGGAGATTGAAAGGCGCGTCATCCACGAGACCCTGCGCCACACCCGCGGGGACAAGACGCTCGCCGCCCGCCTGCTGGGCATCGCCGCGCGCACCATCTACCGCAAGCTCGAGCGCGAGCAGGGCGGCCGGGGCCCCGTCCTATTCCGAAATAATTTCAAGGACTTGGCCGTAAGTCCTGGGTTTGACGCCCGCCCAGCGATGGCACCTGCCTTGCTCAAGGTCCCATCTGGGGCTGGCTTTCTCCCGGAAGCGTGATGGAACTCTTCTTTCGCAAGTACTTCTGGAGCGTGAACCTGTTGTTCATCCTGCTCGTCGCCCTGCTGGCGGCGCGCACGGTGAACCTGTTCGTCGAATCCTCCATCTCCCCCGCGCCCGCGTCCGAGGCTCCCGCCCGGGTCGCGCAGCGCACCCACGCCGCGGACAGCGGCCTCGCCACCATCGACGCGGAGCGCCTGTCGCGGCTCACCGGCGTGAAGCTCCCCGCGGAAGAGGTCGCGGTGAGGGAGCCGCCCACGTCGCCGGAGTTCGACGCCAACGCCCCGCCGGCCAAGAGCAGCCTTCGCGTGAAGCTCCTGGGCACGCTCGTCGCGGCCAACCCAGACTGGTCCTTCGCGTCCATCCAGGACATGAACACGCAGCGTTCGCAGACCTACATGATCGGCAACAACCTGATGGGCGCCACCGTCATGGAGATCGAACGCGAGCGCGTGATCATCAACAACAACGGCCGCCGCGAGTTCATCGACGGGCAGCCCGGTGACGGCGCCGTCGCCGCGTACACCCCGCCCCCCGTGGCGCCCACCGCCACGCCGACCAACAGCCTGGGCAACGGCATCAAGTCCACGGGTGAGAACGAGTACGAAGTCCCCAAGGCCGAAATCGACAAGACGTTGAGCAACCTCAACGACGTGGCGATGCAGGCGCGCATCGTGCCGGCCTTCAAGGACGGCCAGGCGGTGGGCTTCAAGCTGTTCTCCATCCGCCCGGACAGCATCTATTCGAAGATCGGCGTCCAGAACGGTGACGTCATCCGCCGCATCAACGGCTTCGACATGAACAGCCCCGAGAAGGCGCTGGAGATCTACTCGAAGCTGAAGGACTCCTCCCGTATCGAGATCGAGATCGAGCGCAACGGCGCGCCGATCCGCAAATCCTACAACGTCCGTTAAACACCCCCGTCAAAGCGCCCGCTCCTCCATGAAGACGACGCTCCCGTCCTGGATGCTCTGCCTGTGCCTCGCGCTCTCCGTTCCCGCGTGGGCCCAGCGCCGTCCTACACAGCCCGGCACCCCTGCCCCCGCTCCCGCGGGTGAACGTGACCGGACCATCACCCCGCAGAACGGCAGCGCCGCGCCCGCCGAGAACCAGGGCCCGCGCCAGACGCCCACGTGCGAGCAGGCCCGGCGCAACGCGCGCTACGGCATCTACTTCGACAAGGTGGACATCGAGAAGCTCGTCCAGACCGTGTCGGACGCCACGTGCCGCACCTTCATCCTCCCGGAGAACGTGCGCGGGAAGATCTCCATCATCGGGCCGGAGAACGGCCGCGTGGAGGTGGACGCGGACCAGTTCTACTCCGCGTTCCTCGCCGCGCTCGACGCGAACGGGCTCGCCGTCTACCCGTACGGCCGCTTCCTGAAGATCGTCGACAAGCGCTCGGCGAAGCAGAACCCCATCCCGACCATCGTGGACGAGGACACCCCGTACACGACGAACGAGCAGATGGTCACCAAGCTGTTCAAGATCAAGTACGTGGAGGTGGAGCCGCTGCGCGGCGTCCTCCAGCAGCTCGTGTCCAAGGACGGCGACACCATCCCGTACCCGCCGGACACCATCATCGTCAACGACGTGGGCTCCAACATCCACCGCCTGGAGCGCCTCATCAAGCAGCTGGACAGCCGCTCCTCCAGCGACGAGATGCGCATCATCCAGGTGCAGTACGCCACCGCGCAGGACGTGGCCAGCACCATCCAGAAGCTCTTCGAAGCCAAGGCCGGCGCGGGCGGCCGCACGGGCCAGCGCCCCGGCAACTTCACGCAGGGCCAGCCCGGCCAGCCTCCTCCGGGCGCGGAGGGCGTGGCCGGCACGGAGTCGGGCGGCGCCGTCACGCTGTCGCAGATCATCCCGGACGAGCGCACCAACAAGCTCATCGTCGTGGCCAGCCCCGCCGCCTTCGGCCGCATCGAGGACCTGGTGCGGGAGATCGACATCCCGTCCGGCAGCGGCAACAAGATCAACGTCTACCCGCTGGAGAACGCCAACTCGGAGGAGCTGGCCAGCACGCTCCAGTCGCTCGCGCAGGGCACCGCCAACCGCCCCCAGCGCGGCCCCATCCCGGCCCAGCCGCAGGGCCTGCCGCGCGCGCCCGCCCAGGCCGCGGAGCTGTTCAGCGGCGAGGTGAAGATCTCCGCGGACAAGGGCACCAACTCGCTGGTCATCGTCGCCAGCCAGGGCGACTACAAGAACATCGTTCAAATCATCCAGCAGCTGGATCAGCCGCGCCGCCAGGTGTTCGTGGAGGCGGTGATCATGGAAGTGAACCTGGACCGCAACAGCGAGTTCGGCATCAACTTCCACCAGGGCTTCAGCCTCAAGACGGATGACGGCGCCATCCCCGGCATCCTGGGCACCAACTACTCCGGCGGCTCCATCCCGCCGTCCTTCTCGCTGGCGAACCTGGCCAGCATGGGCGGCTTCCTCGCCGGCATCCAGGGCCCCGTCCTGCCGGAGCTCAAGAACCTGGGCATCGACATCCCGGCGTTCGGCGTGGTGCTCAACGCCATGCAGCAGTCGTCCGACGTGAACGTGCTGTCCACGCCGCACCTGCTCACCAGCGACAACGAGGAGGCTGAAATCACGGTGGGCCAGAACGTGCCCTTCCAGTCCGGCTTCACCCCGTCCGCGCTGGGCGCGTCGCTCGGCGGCGCTGGCGCTGGCGCTGGCGGCGTCAATCCGTCGCTGCTGGGCTCGCTGGGCGGCCTGGGGTCGCTGTACGCGCCCATCACCCGCCAGAACGTGGAGCTCAAGCTCACCGTCAAGCCGCAGATCAACGAGAGCGACTACATCCGCCTGGTCATCACCGAGCAGACGGAAGAGATCGCCTCCACGGACCCCGTCCTGGGCCCCACCACGTCGAAGCGCAGCGCGAAGACGACGGTCATCGCCAAGGACATGGAGACGGTGGTGATTGGCGGCATCATGCAGGACCGCACGCTGGAGTCCGTCTCCAAGGTGCCGGTGCTGGGTGACATCCCGCTCCTGGGCCACCTGTTCCGCGACACCACGCGCCGCAAGACGAAGACGAACCTGCTGCTCTTCCTCACGCCCTACATCATCCGCGGCCAGGAGGACTTCCGTCGCATCTTCGAGCGCAAGATGAAGGAGCGGCAGCAGTTCGTGGAGCAGTTCTACGGCCAGGTCCCCGGCTACGACGTCGCGGTGGACTTCAGCCGCAAGCCCGGCCCCCTGTCGCGCATGAACCAGTCCGTCATCAAGGAAGAGCAGCGGGTGGAGAACGGCGGCAGTGGCACGCCCAACGAGCGCGTCATCCGCCCGAACGGCTCCCCGGCTCCTGGCGGCGCCCCCTCCCCGTCCCCCGCGCGGCCGGGCGGGGAAGCGCCCGCTCCGCAGGAAGGCACCGCGCCCTCCCCCGAGGGTGACCAGGCGCCGCGAAATTTAGAGGCGCCTCCGGAGGGTTCGGAGAGATCAGTCCCCGCGCCGCAGCCCGAGGTGATCGCGCCCAGCCCGGACGCGGACACCGAGCGGCTGCGCATCCAGCCGGGAGACGGGGAGTAACAGCCATGGACCTGACCGCCGACACCACCACCTCTCAAGGCTCCGCCGCGACGCCCGACGTGTCCGGCGGCCGCAACGACGCCACCCAGGTCGTGGGCCACGGGCTCGCGTACCTCTGTGGCCGTCCGCTCGGGGAGATCCTCCGCGCGCTCGTCCCCGGCCTCACCCCGGAGAAGATTCAGGAGGCGCTCGCCACCCAGCAGGAGAAGGGCGGGCGGCTGGGTGAGGTCCTGGTGGGCATGAAGGCGGTCAGCGAAGAGGACGTCGCTCGCGCCCTGGGCCACCAGCTGGACCTGCCCTACCTCCAGCGCATCTTCTCCGAGGAGGTGGACGCGGACCTGGTCAAGCGCATCCCCATCAACTTCGCCCGCCAGACGCAGCTGCTGCCGCTCTCCCTGGAGGGCGACGAGGTGGTGCTCGCGGTGGCGGATCCGCTGGACACCACCGCGCTGGATCACGCGCGCCTGCTGCTGGGTCAGGGCATCCAGCCGCGCATCGCGCTCGCGTCCACCATCGTGGACGCCATCAACAGCGTGTACGACCGCTCCGTCAACGAAGCCGAAGCGCTCGTGGACGAGATGGAGACCACGGAGGACCTGGACTCGCTGGCCCATGAGCTGGAGGAGCCCAAGGACCTGCTGGACGCGGACGATGAAGCGCCCGTCATCCGGCTGGTGAACTCCGTGCTCTTCCGCGCCGCCAAGGAGCGCGCGAGCGATATCCACATCGAGCCCATGGAGCGCGAGCTCCTGGTGCGCTTCCGCATCGACGGTGTGCTCCAGGAGGTCATCAAGCCGCCCAAGCGCTACCAGAACTCCATCATCGCGCGCGTGAAGGTGATGGGGCAGCTCAACATCGCTGAGAAGCGCCTGCCGCAGGACGGCCGCATCCGCATCAAGCTCGCGGGCCGCGACATCGACATCCGTCTGTCCACCACGCCCACGTCCTTCGGCGAGCGCATCGTCATGCGTCTGCTCGACAAGACGGCGACGCTCTTGGACCTGGCGGAGATCGGCATGAGCCCGCAGGTGCTGGGCAACATGGAGTCCGTCATCAAGCGCTCGCACGGCATCGTCCTGGTGACGGGCCCCACGGGCTCCGGCAAGACGACCACGCTCTACGGCGCGCTCTCGAAGATCAACACGTCGGACCTCAACATCCTCACCGTCGAGGACCCGGTCGAGTACCAGCTCAAGGGCATTGGCCAGATGGCCATCGCCCCGAAGATTGGCCTCACGTTCGCGCAGGGCCTGCGCTCCTTCCTCCGCCAGGACCCCGACGTCATCATGGTCGGTGAGATCCGCGACAAGGAGACGGCGGAGATCGCCATCCAGGCGTCCCTCACGGGCCACCTGGTGCTCTCCACGGTGCACACCAACGACGCGGCCGGCGCCGTGACGCGACTCGTGGACATGGGCGTGCAGCCCTTCCTCGTGGCGTCGTCGCTCACCGGCATCCTCGCCCAGCGCCTCGTGCGCCGGGTGTGCCCGGACTGCCGGCAGGCCTACACGCCCACGGACGCGGAGCTCAAGGAGCTGGGCTTCACGCTCGCCAGCTTCAAGGCGAAGTTCAACACGGACCGCATCTACCGCGCGACGGGTTGCCCGTCCTGCAACCGCAACGGCTACCGCGGCCGCTCCGGCATCTACGAGTTCCTCTTCGTGGACGACGACGTGCGCCAGCTGGTGCTCAAGAACGTGGACGCGTCCACCATCAAGAAGTCCGCCCTGGCCAAGGGCATGACGACGCTGCTGGACGACGGCGTGCGGAAGATCGCCCTGGGCGAGACGACCATCGCCGAAGTGCTGAGCATCACGCAGGAGGACATCTAGTCCGCCATGCCCGTCTTCGAATACAGAGGCCTCGATTCCCACGGCAAGCAGAAGAAGGGCTTGCTGGAGGCGGACTCGCCCAAGACGCTGCGCTCCAAGCTGCGCGCCGACGGCATCTTCCTGACCGACGTGCTCGGGCAGGCGGAGGGAAGCCGCGCGGGCGTGTCCAAGGGCGCCAACGCCTCGCTCGTGGCGCGCGACGTGGACCTGCGCAAGCTGGCCGGCGGCCGGGTCAGCACCGAGGACGTCGCCATCCTCACCCGCCAGCTCGCGACCCTGCTGGGCGCGGGCGTCACCATCGTGGACTCGCTCAACGCGCTGGTGGACCAGGCGGAGAAGGAGCGCCTCAAGCGCGCCCTCTCCGACATCAAGCAGCGCGTGAACGAAGGGTCCTCCCTGGCGGACGCGTTCAGCCAGCACCCGAAGATCTTCCCCAGCATCTACATCAACATGGTGCGCGCGGGTGAGGCCTCCGGCGCGCTGGACACCGTGCTGCTGCGCCTGGCGGACTTCACGGAGAACCAGGCCAAGCTGCAGCAGAAGATCATCGGCACCATGCTCTACCCCGCCATCATGATGCTGGTGGGCGGCGGCATCCTCGTGCTGCTGATGGTGTTCGTCGTCCCGAAGGTCACGAAGATCTTCGAGACGATGAAGGCCACCCTGCCTTTGAACACGCGCATCCTCATCGCCGCGTCCAACTTCATGCAGGCGTGGTGGTTCCTGGTGATTCCTTCCATGGTGGCGGGCTTCATCTTCTTCATGCGCTGGACGAAGAGCCCCAAGGGCAAGCCCAAGTGGGACCGCTTCACGCTCAAGGCGCCCATCTTCGGCAGCCTCGTGCGCCTGCTGGCCATCTCCCGCTTCGCGCGCACGCTGTCCACGCTGCTCAAGAGCGGCGTGCCCATGCTGGCCGCGCTGGACATCGTCAAGGCGGTGATGACGAACTCGGTGCTGGCGGACGCGGTGGAGAACGCCCGCGAGTCCATCCGCGAGGGCGAGAGCATCGCCACGCCCCTCAAGCGCTCCGGCCAGTTCCCGCCGCTCGTGTACCACATGGTCGCCATCGGTGAGAAATCAGGGCAGCTGGAGGACATGCTCCTGTCGGTGGCGGACTCCTATGAGACGCAGGTGAACGTGCGCATCGGCGCGCTCACCAGCCTCCTGGAGCCCATGCTCATCGTGGTGATGGGCGTGATGATTGCATTCGTCGCCCTCTCCATCCTGATGCCGATTCTGCAGGTGAACACGGCCATCCATTAGGTGGAGGGAGCCTCGCGATGAACGACACGCTCGACCGGTGGATCCAGCGCGCCACGCTGACGGGGCTCCTGGCCCTGGCCGCCACGCTGGCGACGGTGGGGGCCACCCTCTACGCCCACCGCGACCCGCCCGCCGCCCCCAGCGCGGGCACGCCCTGAATCAACGCCTCTGACATCCCGACACACCCATTGCGCGGTGGCTTGCCAGAAAGTCACCCGAAGGTGAGGACGACATGACGACGACGAACGCGAAGAAGCAGCAGCGCCGCAAGAACCGCGGCATGACCCTCATCGAGATCATGGTGGTCATCACCATCCTCGGGCTCATCGCGGCGGCGGTGGGCGTGGCCGTCATCCCGAAGCTGGAAGAGGCCAAGCAGGACACCGCGAAGCTGGACATCCGCAACATCCAGAGCGCGATGAAGCTCTACTACACGAAGAAGGGCTCCTACCCGGACACCGCGACGGGCCTCAAGGCGCTGGTGGACACCAACAACCTGGAGCGCATGCCGCTGGACCCCTGGGGCCGCGAGTACGTGTACATGAACGAGGGCGGCAAGCCGGTCATCACCAGCTACGGCGCCGACGGCAACCCGGGCGGCGAGGGCTCCGACGCCGACATCTCCTCCAAGGACCAGAACGCCCGGCAGTAACGGGCGTTTCCTGAAGCAAAGCCGCGCCTCCCGCGTGTTGTCGTAGGAATGCCCGTGATGACTCCCGAGCACACTTCCTCCCCGACGTCCGCGCGCGAGGCGCGAGCCGTTTCCAGCGAGCAGGCCCGCGCCCGCTCGCAGCGCACGGGCCGCCTGCTGCTCCTGGGCGTCTTCGTTGTCGCCACCCTGCTCGCGTTCGCGCTGGTGTGGGTCACCGAGGACAACACCCTCACGCCCACCCAGCGCCAGGCGCGCGAGCAGATCCGCCGCCTGGAGGGCTTCTTCAAGGCCTACCACCGGCTGATGGGCTCCTTCCCCACGCAGGCGGAGGGCTTCGCGCCGCTCATCGCCTCCAAGGTGCTGGACGGCACGCCGCTCGACCCGTGGGGCCACCCGTACGTCTACCGCATGGAGGGCAAGTCGGGCGCCGTGCTGTCGCTGGGCTCCGACGGCAAGCCCGGCGGCACCGGCGACGCCGCGGACCTCTTCAGCGGCGGCATCGTGGCACAGGAGGTGCAGCCTTGAAGCCGGCCATGTCCCCTGCTCCCGCCCGCCGCCGTCGCGCTCCGCGCGGCCTCACGCTGATTGAGATCTCCATCGCGCTGGCCATCGCGGCGGTGATGTTCGCCGCGGTGACCATTGGCATCGGCGCCATCACCGGCGCGAAGGCGAAGGGCAGCGCCACGGAGCTCGCGGGCGTCATCCGCTCGCTCTACGACTCGGCGGCGCTCAGCGGCAGGACGTGCCGGCTGGTGTTCGAAATCCCCGACCCGAAGCGCGAGGAGGCCACGAAATACCACGCCGAATGCGCCGCGGGCGGCGTCACCACCTCGCGCGACCGGGACTCGGCGCTCCGCGACGAAGCGCGCGACCGCGAGCGCGCCCGCAAGGAAGGCAACAACGGCGGGGATACGCGCAAGAACTACACGCGCTCGGAAGGCTCGCAGCCGTCCGCGCAGGAGCTGATGGACGAGGAGAAGAACCGCATCGAGTCCCAGTCCACCTTCTCCGCGTACACCGCGGAGGAGATCTCCCCCAAGCAGCTCCCGGCGGGCGTGGCGGTGTCGGTGTGGACGCGGCAGCAGCGCGAGCCGGTGGAGAGCGGCGTGGCCTATCTCTACTTCTTCCCGCAGGGCTACACGGAGAAGGCCATGGTCTTCCTGCGCCAGGGTGACAACGCCTGGACGCTGGACGTGTCACCCCTGACGGGCAAGGTGTTCATCGCATCCGAGGCCCTGGAGGTGCCCCGCTCATGACGACCCCAACGCGCAGGCGCGGGGGCTTCACCCTGCTGGAGACGATGGTGGCCATGGCCATCCTCAGCGTCGCGCTGATGGCCATCTTCGACCTCAACTCCGGCGCGGTGGCGAACCACGTCTACACCAAGCGGCTCACCGTGGCGGCGCTGCTGTCCCGCTCGAAGATGACGGACCTGGAGCAGAAGCTCTACGACGACGGCTTCGAACAGGACGACGACGAGCAGTCCGGCGACTTCTCCGACGAGGGCTGGCCCCAGTTCAAGTGGCGCGCCCGCATCATCGCGCCCAAGACGGACGGCGTGACGCCGGATCAGCTCATCGGCGCCATCTTCAACCTGCCCATGGGCGGCGGCGACTCCGGCGACCCGCTGGGCGGCCTGGCCAGCCTCTTTGGCGGCGGCGGCGGCGGCGACGGCAAGGGCGGCACGCCCCCCGGAAGCACCACGTCGGCCAGCCCCCTGGGCGCGGGCGCCATGAGCATGGCGCAGCCCATGTTCACGCAGATGGTGGACCAGCTCACCAAGTCCGTCCGCGAGGTGCACCTCACCGTGTACTGGAAGGAAGGCACCCAGGTGGAGAGCGTGGACGTGGTGACGCACGTCGTGTCCCTGGGGCCCGGCGGCGACCGCAACGGCGGCTTCACGCCCAACCCAGGCAGCACGGCGGGCGCGGAGAACCAGTGGGTGAACCCGCGCACGGGCCAGGTGGTGGACAACCCCATCCCCGGCCCCAACGGCCAGATGCTGGACCCGAACACGCGTGAGCCGCTGGTCAACCGGGCGGCCCAGCTGGATCAGCTCAACAGGAACATGGGCGGCCAGCAGGGCGGCGGCACCGGCAACACCGGCGTCAACCCGCGCGGGCCGGGCGGCATCTTCGGCGGGATGCGCGGCATGCCGGGCATGCCTCGCGGCGGAGGGACCATCCGATGAAGCGGCGCATGCGTGGCTTTACCCTCATGGAGGTCATGGTGGCGGTGGGCATCACCGCCCTCATGGGCACCGTCGTCGCCCTGGCCTTCCAGACGGGCATCAACGCCAAGGAGGTCGTGGAGGGCGAGGCGGAGCGCTACCGCATGGTGCGCGTGTCGCTCAACCGCATGGCGCGGGAGGTGGGCTCCGCGTTCGTGAGCGACCGCTACGACTTGCGCCGCTTCCGCGACCAGAACGACCGGCCCACCAACTTCATTGGCGAGCGCGAGAAGCTGACGTTCACGACGTTCGCGCACCAGCGCCTGTACACGGACGTGAAGGAGTCCGACCAGGCGGTGGTGGAGTACTTCGTGGAGAACTCCTCCGAGCGCGGCGCCCGGCAGCGGCAGGACCTGAAGCGGCGGGTGAACCCCAACGTGGGGGAGCGCATGGACCGGGGCGGCACCACGGACGTCCTCTTCGAGGGCGTCAAGGGCGTCGAGTTCGCCTACTGGGACTCCGACAAGAAGGAGTGGGACGACGAATGGGACACGCGGCGCACGGAGAAGAAGGACCTGCTGCCCACGCGCGTGCGCATCACCGTCATCGCCCTGGATGAGGCGGGCAAGGAGGCGCGCTACACCACGCAGGCGCGCATCGTGCTCAACACCACCCTGCCGAGGTTCAACTGATGGCCTTCCCCTTCTTCCAGCAGGCGCCCCGCCGGCGCGGCAAGGCGCGGACGGCCGTTCCCCAGGCTCCGGCGCCGCGGCGCTCGCCCGCGGCGCGCAAGCACCGGCGCTCGCGCGGCGTGGCGCTCATCATCGCGCTCGTGTCCATCACGCTGCTCACGGTGGTGGCCACGGAGTTCGCCTACAACAGCCGCGTGGACCTGCAGCTCGCCGCCAACCAGCGCGACGAAGTGCGCGCCTATTACATGGCCCGCTCCGGCCTGTCGCTGGGGCGGCTGCTGCTTCGCTTCCAGAAGCAGGTGGACCAGACGCCCATCCCCAACCCCGCGAGCATCCTGGGCGCTCTGGGCGGCCTCACGGGCGGCGGCACCCCTGGCGCCGCCGGCGCGAACGCGTTCCAGCCGCAGTCGCTCAACCTCCAGCTCTGGAAGCTGGCGCGGGTGGACTGCCACATGCTCAAGGGGCTGGTGAAGAGCGACGGCGCGCAAGGCGAGGACGGCCGCCCCGTGGAGACGGAGCCCGTGGCGGTGGACCCCAACTTCCAGATGGAGGGCGAGGACGGGGAGAGCGCGGGCGCGGCCACGCAGATGGCGGCGCAGATGCAGCGCAGGTCCTTCGGCGGCTTCGAGGGCTGCTTCCTCGCGACCATCAGCGACGAGGAGGAGAAGCTCAACGTCATGCGCCTGAACACCGGCGGCGCGGAGTCGCAGGCCACCGCCGCGCGCATGCTGGACATGTTCGCGGACAAGCGCTTCGAGTTCCTCTGGCAGCAGGACGACGCCAACAAGACGCGCTCCACGCCCAGGGACACCATCCTCGCGCTGAAGGACTGGTCGGACGAGGACACCACCCAGTCCACCCTCAACGAGAAGGACCCGACGAACCCCTTCGTCGCGGGCTTCGCGGACGAGGGTTCCCCGTACAGCCGCTACGAACCGCGCTATGACGTCAAGAACGCGCGCTTCGACAGCCTGGACGAGCTGTACCGCGTGCATGGCGTCAACGACCGCTTCATGGCGGCCTTCCGAGACCGGCTCACGGTGTACCCGGACATCAACTCCAAGCCGAACGTCAACACCGACGACCCCATCATGCTGGGGCTGGCCATCATGTCCGCCGCGGACCCCAACCGGCCGGATCCGCGCCTGACGGACCCTGTGTTCCTCAACGAGCTCATCAGCCGCATCCGCGCCGCGCGCATGTTCAGCTTCTTCGGCATGTCGGTGTCGGACTTCGTGGGCGTCATCGAGCAGGCCGGCATCGCGGTCAATCCGCTCATCAAGGGCAACGTCCAGCAGAACCGCTACCTGGGCGACAAGAGCAAGACTTTCACCATCAAGTCCGTGGGAGAGGCCGGCAGCGTCCAGAAGACGCTCACCGCCGTCATCCGCCTGGACGACGGGCTGGGCAAGCTCGTGTATTACAGAGAGGAATAGCATGGCCCGCATTCTTGGCCTGGACCTGGGCAGCCACTCCGTGAAGGGGGTGGTCCTCACCTCCGGGACGAAAAGCAACACCACCCAGGCCTACGCGGAAGTGCGCCGCGCGCAGGAAGGCGAGCGCTCGGAGACGCTGCGCGCCGCGGTGGAGGAGCTGCTCGCGAAGATGCCGCAGGGGCACGTGGACCAGGTCGTCATCGCCCTGCCCGGCCCGTCCCTCACCACGCACGCGGTGAGCCTGCCCTTCTCCGACAGCAAGCGCGTGGAGGCGACGCTGCCCTTCGAAGTGGGCAGCCAGCTGCCGTTCGACATCTCGGAGGTCGTCTACGACTACCAGGTGGTCGGCCAGAAGGACACCGGCGGCAAGGACAAGGCCGCGGACCTGCTGGTCGGCGTGGTGAAGAAGGAGGAGCTCCAGTCGCTCCTGGCGCTGCTGGGCACCCTCCAGGTGGATCCGCGCGTCATCACCCACCCGGCGCTCGCGTACCAGAACCTCTTCACCCAGCTGCCCGGCCTCTTCGAGGGCATGAGTGAAGGCGGCCCGGTGGCGGTGGTGGACATCGGGCACGAGCGCACGGCGGTGGCCATTGGCCAGCCGGGCAAGGGCGTGGAGTTCGCGCGCACCTTCGCGGGCGGCGGGCGCGACCTGACGCGCGCCCTGGCCACGGAGTTCCAGACGACGCTGCCGGAGGCCCACGCGTGGAAGGAAGCGCACGGCGCCATGGCCAGCGCCGCGCAGGGACCGGACGCCGAGCGCGCCGCGAACGCCTTCATCCGCGGCCTGCAGCCGGTGCTGCGTGAGCTGCGCCCGTCCTTCAAGTCCTTCGCCGCGCGCGCCCGCCAGCAGGTCTCCGCGGTGGTGCTGTGCGGCGGCACCGCGCGGATGCCGGGCCTGGCCGAGCAGCTGTCCAAGGACCTGAACCTGCCGGTGCGCGTGCTGGCGCTCCCGGTGGACGCGGCGGAGAAGATTGGCCCCCGGGAGACGCCGTCCGCGGCGCAGGCGTACGCGCTGGCCATGCGCGGCAACGCGGCCGGGGTGAAGGCGCCGCGCTTCAACCTGCGCCGCGGTGAGTTCGCCTTCAAGGGCGGCTACGACTACGTGAAGGACCGGCTGGGCCTGCTGGCGTCCTTCGCGGTGACGCTGCTCTTGCTGCTCATCGCCTTCGGCGTCGTGCGCAACACGGTGCTTTCGCGGCGCGAGGCGGAGGTGGACGCGGTGCTCTGCAAGACGACCCAGCGCATCCTGGGCACCTGCGAGACGAACTACGACCGCGCGCTGAACATGCTCAAGGGCGTGGAGAGCCCTGCCGCGGCGCTGCCCGCGATGTCCGCGGTGAACCTGCTGGCGGAAGTCACCCAGCGCGTCCCTCCGGAGGTGCCGGTGAAGTTCGACCGCATCCAGGTGGACCTGGACCGCATCATGCTCCAGGGAGAGACGGACAGCTCCAAGCAGATCGACACGCTCTCCGCCGCCTTGAAGGGCCACCGCTGCTTCAAGGACGTGAAGGAGGGCAAGGTGGAGAAGACACGCGACGGGCAGAAGGTGACCTTCCGCCTGGACGTGCAGGTGCAGTGCCCCGGCGAGACGCCGGCGGGAGAGACCTGACATGGGAAAGCTTCGAGAACTCTTCGCGCCCCTCCAGACCTGGTTCGAGCGGCTCTCCGACCGCGAGCGCAAGCTCGTGGCGCTGGCCGGCTCCGCGGTGCTGGTGTTCGTGCTCTTCGTCACCCTCTTCAGCTTCGCCAACAGCGCGCAGGGCTACCGCCGGCGCACGCAGGACAAGCTGGCGAAGCTGCAGGAGGTGCAGGCCCTGGCGACCAGCTACGGCCAGGCGCAGGCGGAGCGGCAGAACGTGGAGCAGCAGCTCACCCAGAGCAACGTGCGGCTGATCACCTACATTGAAGACAAGGCCACCGCCGCGGGCCTCACCGTCCCCAACATGACGCCCAAGGGCGACGTGGGCGTGGGGGACGGGAAGATCATCGAAAGCTCCGTGGAGCTGACCTTCACGGACGTGGACCTGCGCAAGCTGACGGACTTCCTGCGCACGGTGGAGACGGGCCCGGGCATCGTGAAGGTGAAGTACCTGCGCGTGGAGCCCCGGCCCGCCACGGACACCCTGACGGCGTGGACGACCGTCGCGACCTACCGGATGAAGCAATAGCCCATGGCCACTGAATCCAAGACCGCCCGCTGGAAGCTCGTCCTGGGCTACACCGCCTTCGCGGTGGTGACGTTCATCCTCTGCCTGCTGATTACGTTCCCGTACGACGCGGTCCGCTCGCGGCTGGTGACGGAGGCCGCGGCCCACGGGCTGGCGGTGCGCATGGACAGCCTGCGTCCCGGCCTGTCCGGCGTCACCGCCACCAACGTGCGGCTGAGCAAGCCGCCCACGCCGCTGGGCTCGGAGTCCGTGGCGGCGCTCGCCCGCGGTGAGTCCGGCGGGCTGGGCCCGGACGAGCTGGGCGACGCGCTCATCTTCGACAGCGTGGCCCTGCGCCCGTCCCTCTTCCCGCCCGGCTTGGTGGTGAAGATGAAGGGCATGGGCGGCACGGTGAACATCCACGTGGGCGGCCTGAGCGGCACGTCGCTGAACGTGGACGTGGACGGCGTGCAGGCCGGCGGCGGCAACCTGCCCAAGTACACGGGCGTGGACATGGAGGGCACCCTCAACGCGAAGCTCGCGCTCACGGCGCCGGGGACGATGATCCGCGGCCAGCCGGTGGACTGGTCCCAGGCGTCCGGCACGGTGGCGCTGGACACCCAGGGGCTCACCATCAAGGGCGGCAAGGCGGCCATCCCCATGGGCGGCGGCCCCGCCATGCCCATGGAGCTGCCGCGCATCGAGCTGGGCGAGCTGAAGGGCGACCTCCAGTTCGACAAGGGCATGGGCACGGTGCGGGACTTGAACCTCAAGAGCGATGACCTGGAGGGCTCCGGCACCGGCACGCTGAAGCTGGGCCGCCGGCTGGAGTACAGCGAGCTGGGGCTGGACGTGCGGCTGAAGTTCGAGCAGGCCTTCCAGCAGCGGCTGGGCCCCCTGGCGCTCGCGGTGAACATGCTGCCGCAGGACCGGGACAACCCGGGTTGGCGCGGCGGCCGTCTCACCGGCATGGTGAGCAGCCCCCGCTTCGGGCCCAAGCGGTAGGCCCCCGGTTGATGCCCGCGCACGCGCCGTGTAAAGCGCTGCGCGCGGCCCTGGGGTGTCCGGGCATGGGAGAGGGTTCGTAATGCCGGAGCTGGTGTTCTTCCGTCGAGGCGAGGAAGTGCTGCGGGTGGCGGTGGACCGGGCGCGGGTGGTGCTCGGCCGGGGCGACTCCAGCGATGTGGCCATTCCGGATCCGGAGGTGAGCCGCCAGCAGGTGGCCCTCCTGTGGGACGGCCAGAAGTGCCGCGTGGAGGACCTGTCCGGCAAGGGCACGAAGGTCGCGGGCGCGGTGGTGGAGCGCGCGGACCTGCCGGACGGCGCGGACGTCGAGCTGGGCCAGTGGCGCGCGGTGTTCCGCCAGCACGGCGCCAGCGACGACGCGGACACGGCCACGGAGGCGGGCAGCGCCACCGCCGTGCAGGGCCGCGACTCGCAGCGCTGGCAGCCCGCGCAGCTGCGCGTGAGGCAAGGCGGCACGGAGGCCGTGCACCGGCTCACCGGCGACAGCTTCACGGTGGGCAAGGACGCGGGCAACGACCTGGTGCTCCAGGACCGGTTCATCTCCGGCCGGCACCTGAAGGTCACGCGGCGGGACGGCGTCTTCCACGTCGTGGACCTGCGCTCCACCAACGGCACGTGGCTGGGGCCGGTGCGCCTCTTCGAGGCGGAGGTGACGCTGCCCACCACGCTGCGCGTGGGCGAGGCGGAGCTCATCCTGGAGACCGTGCCCGCGGCCAGGAAGGAGGCGCAGGCCTTCCACGGCATCCTCGGGAGCGACCCGTCCGTGCGGCAGCTCACGGACCTGATTCAGCGCGTGGCGCCGTCCACCGCGGCCGTCACCATCCTGGGCGAGTCCGGCACGGGCAAGGAGCTGGTGGCGAACGCGCTGCACGCGTGCTCGCCGCGCGCGAACCGGCCGCTCATCCCGGTCAACTGCGCCGCCATCTCCAAGGAGCTGATCGAGAGCGAGCTGTTCGGCCACGAGAAGGGCGCGTTCACCGGCTCCGTGGGCGCGCGCAAGGGCGCCTTCGAGGAGGCGGACGGCGGCACGCTGTTCCTGGACGAGATTGGCGAGCTGCCCCTGGACCTCCAGGCGAAGCTGCTGCGCGCGCTGGAGAGCGGCGAAATCAAGCGCGTGGGCGCCAGCCGCCCGCTGCACGTGGACGTGCGCGTGGTGGCGGCCACCAACCGCGACCTGCTGGCGGCGTCGCGCGAGGGCCGCTTCCGCGAGGACCTGTACTACCGCCTGTGCGTCGTGCCCCTGCACCTGCCGCCCCTGCGCAACCGCCGGGGGGACGTGGTGGCGCTGGCGGAGCACTTCGTGCGCGCGTTCGCCCCGCGCGGCCAGACGGTGCGCTTCACGCCGGCCGCGTTGGACCGGCTCCAGCAGCACGCTTGGCCGGGCAACATCCGCGAGCTGCGCAACGTGGTGCACCGCGCGCTGCTCTTGCGCAAGGGGCCGTCCATCGACGCGAGCGACCTGTCCTTCGACCAGGAGGTCAACCGCGAGACGGGCATCACCGTGCCGGAGCTGCCGCCGGGCATGACGCTGGAGCAGATGCTGGAGAAGCTGGAGCGGCAGATCATCGAAACCGCGCTGCGCCGCTTCAACAACAACCGCGAGCGCGTGGCGCGGGAGCTGGGACTCGCGCGCTCCACCCTCTTCAAGCGCCTGAAGGACTGGGGCCTGACGAAGCAGGACGAGCAGGAGTGATTTCGAAGGCGCTTCCGCCCTACCCCTGGCTTCCAGGGTGGGCGGAGTCGCCCCAGGCGGAGTGCGGCGCCGGGTGCGCTTGCGTGCGCAGGTACCAGGGCACGCTGACCACCACCAGGCGCCGCTCGCCGGACAGCAGCAGCGCGCTGCGGAGCAGCTCCGAGCGGCGCCCGTAGAGCATGGCCCGGTACCAGCGCTTCTCCAGCAGCTCCGGCAGCACCATGGCCACGGTGCCGCCCGGCACCTCCGCGAGCAGCGCGTCCAGGTAGTCCATCAGCGGCCACACCAGCGCGCGGTACGGTGACCCCACGTGCACGAGCGGCGGAGGCTTGCGCCCGGCCTGCTGGAGCGGCCCCTGGACGAAGCGCTGCCATTGCGCGTCCAGCACCGCCTCGTCGGTGTCGCCGCTGCAGATGTGCACCGCGCGCACGTCGTCGCTCAGCGTCAGCGCGAAGCGCAGCGCCGTCTCCGACGCGTGGGACCAGCGGTCCACGGGCACCACGGCGACCATCGGCGAGGGGGGCGGCAGGAGCACGGGCCGCTTCAGCTCCGTCGCCTGCCGCGTGCGCGTGTACGCGGCGTGGACGCGAGACAGCACCAGCAGGCCCACGGGCACGAGGACGAACGCGGCCCAGCCCCCGTGCGTGAACTTGGACACGCCCACGATGCACAGCGTGAGCGCGGTCATCACCGCGCCCGCGCCGTTGAGGGCCCGGCGCCACCGCCAGCCCTCCTCGTCCCGGTGGCGGCTCCAGTGCACCACCATGCCCGCCTGGGACAGGGTGAAGGCCATCAGCGCGCCAATGGCGAACAGGGGAATCAGCCGGTCCGTGATGCCCTTGCACACGATGAGCAGCACGGCCGCGAGCGCGGACAGGGTGAGGATGCCGCGCGACAGGGCGAGCCTGCGGCCCCGGTGGGCGAAGCCCGGCGGCAGGTAGCGCTCGCGCGCCAGCACCTGGCAGACGAGCGGGAAGCCCGCGTAGCTGGTGTTCGCGGACAGCGCGAGCACGCAGAGGATGGCGGACATGGTCACGTAGTAGAAGACGCCGCGCCCCATCACCGCCGCGATGAGCTGCGACAGCACCGTCTGGTAGTTCGCGCCGTCGGGGTCCGTGGCGCCCACGCCGTACGCCCGGCACAAGAGCGCGATGCCCAGCAGCATCGTCACCAGGACGCCCACGATGAGGCCCAGCGTGGTGCGCGCGCGGCGGATGGCGGGGTCGCGGAAGATGGGCACGGCGTTGCTGATGGCCTCCACGCCCGTCATCGCCGTGCATCCACTCGCGAAGGCGCGAATCACCAGCCACGCGCCCAGGGAGGCGGTGGGCACCGCCAGCGGCGGCGGCTCTTGCACGGGCGTCGCGTCACCGGTGGCCAGCTTGAAGAGGCCCACGGCCAGCACCACGCTCAACGAGGTGATGAAGAACCACGTGGGCAGGACGAACACGGCGCCCGCCTCGCTGACGCCGCGCAGGTTGACCAGGGTGAGCAGCGCCAGCAGGGCCAGGGTGATGGGCAGCGTGTGCGGCCGCAAGGCGGGGAACGCGGACACCAGCGCGCCCGTGCCGGCGGAGATGCCCACCGCCACGTTGAGCAGGTAGTCCAGCATCAGCGCCGTCGCCGCGAGCAGCCCCGCGCCCCGCCCCAGGTTCTGCTTCGCCACGGTGTACGCGCCGCCGCCGCTCGGATATGCGGCGAGGGTCTGCGCGTACGAGCTCGCGACGAGCATCAAGAGCCCGACGATGGCGGCGGTGATGGGGAGGAGCAGCCACACCCCCGTGGCCCCCAGCGGGCGCAGCACGGTGAGCGCGGCCTCCGGGCCGTACGCCGCGGAGGACAGCGCATCCAGGCCCAGGAGCGCCACGCCGGTGAGGACGCCCGTCTTCTCCTGCATCGCCTGGGCGCTGGTGAGCGGGCGGCCCAGGAGCAGGTCCACGATGCCGTTGCCCTGACGGCGCCGGGGCATGAAGGGCCTCCTGCGTCCGTACTCGGCCAGCTGAGCCATGGCGGCATCTCCCCCTGGCCCGGAAGGTGCGCACCGGCTGTCCGGGCGAAAACACGGCCCCGGAGTCGCATGCCCTCCAGGGCCATAGACCCTTTCACGGGCCCATTCGTTTCACGGGAAGACACAGGAGACCGTCCGCCATGGGCCCGCACGCCGCCGTCCTCCCCTTCCCCACCCTGGATGATTTGTACGCCCTGCACCGTCCTCGGGCGCTGGCCATCGCCCGGCGCATCGTGGGGGACACCGACGACGCGGAGGACGTGGTGCAGGACGTCTTCCTGCGCCTGTCGCGGCAGCCCCCGGGACTGGATGGACGCGCGACGTGGACCACCTGGCTGCACCGGGTGATGGTCAACAGCAGCATCAACTGGCTGCGCGCGCGGAGGCGCCGGGAGCGGCTGACGCACGCGCCCCAGGAGGTCGTGTCGCCCGAGGCCCACGCCATGGGCGCGCAGATGCAGCAGCACTTCCACGAAGCGCTGGAGGAGGTGAACCCCCAGCAGCGGCAGGTGCTCTACCTGCGCGAGGTGCGCGGCCTGGGCTCCGCTGAAATCGCCCGGCTCCTGCGCATCCCCGAGGGCACCGTGAAGAGCGCCCTGCACCGCGGCCGCCAGCGCGCCCTCACCGTGATGGAGGAGCGCGGCCAGCGGCCGTGAGGCGTGGAGTTGTTACTCCTCGCCCTTGCTGCCCACGAACTGATCCCCCTTCTCCTTGAAGAGGAGGTTGAAGCTGGTGAGCGAGCCGTAGACGCGGGTGATGTAGCCCTGCATCTCCGCCTTCTCCGCGTCCGTGAGCTTGGGGTGGGCGTTGAGCTTCTGCTCCAGCACGCGGATGCGGTCGCGCACCATCGTGACCTTGTGGAACAGGCCGTCGATGGGCATGTCCTTCGCCTGCAGCTCCGGGTTGCCCGGCACCAGCCGCACCGTGCCGCCCTCCCACTTGCCGGCGAGCGGTGGATCGCTCAGGGCCGCCGCCTCCCGGAAGATGTCCATCAGCTCTTCGCGCGTCATGTTCAGCCCTTCCAGGTCCACCACTTCGTGCGGATCCGCGCGGTGGCGCACCACCACGGGCGCCACGCTGCGCGGGGCGCGGGTTCGCGTGCTCGAAACCACGGGCGCCGGGGACGCGGAGCCCCGGGGCGCGTACTTGTCACAGATGGGCGCGGAGGGCGGGAACATGCCGCGCGAGTTCTGCAGGCGGCACGGCCCCACCCATCCACGGTGATCCACGGAGTGCGGGCTCCAGAGCTTGCAGTTGCCACACACCCGCTCATCCGGCCGGAAGGTGGGCAGCGCTGGAGTCCCGTCCCCCGCGTCCGACATGTCAGCGAGCCTCCTTGGCCACCGGCTTGCCCTTGCGGACGTTGAGCTCACGCAGGAGCGCGTCCGCGTCCTCGACCTGGTCGAGCTGCCACAGCAGGTAGCGCACGTCCACGTTGACGTTCCGGGCCACGTCCGGATTGTAGCCGAAGTCGTTCGCGACGTTCTCCCACACGCGGTCGAAGTTCACGCCGACGAGCTGCCCCTTGCCGTTCACCGTGGGGCTGCCGGAGTTGCCGCCCGTGGTGTCCGCGTCCGCCAGGAAGTCCACCGGCACGTCCTTCAGCCGGGGGTCCGCCCACTGCCCGAACTTCTTCGCCGCCGCGGCCGCGCGCACCTTCTCCGGCGCGTTGAACGGCTCCTCCCCGGTGTGCTTCTGCATCATCCCCGTCAGCGTCGTCTGCGGCAGGTACAGCGCGCCGTCGCGCGGCGTGTAGCCCTGCACCTTGGCGAACGACACGCGCAGCGTGCTGTTGGCGTCCGGCGCAATCGGCTTGCCCGCCTGCGCCATCACCGCCTTGCGCCACGCCGGCCGCAGCCGGGAGGACGCGCCCTGGCGACGGTCGCGCGTGTCATCCAGCGCGGCCTGCTCCTTCGCCAGCTCCATGCCGAACGCCAGCAGCGGGTCGCGGCGCGCGGCGAGCTGCCCCACGGACTCGTCCGCCATCTTCAGGCGCTCCGCCAGGGTGAACACCTTGGTGCCCGCGTACAGCGAGTCGATCTTCGCGGAGACGTCCTTCTGGGAGTACGTCTTGCCGAACGCGGCATCCACGGCCGCGATGCGCGCGTCCTGGGGGAGCGCCTGCGCGCGCTTCACGAACGCGTGCAGGAGCGCCTTGTCCGCGGCGAGGAAGAGGTTCTTCTGCTCGCGCTCCAGGCGGTCCTTGATGCGCGGCAGCTCGCGGTCCATGTACTCCGGGCGGCGCTCCAGGTCCGGCTTCGCGCGCTCCATGGCCAGCCGGGACACGGTCGTGGCCAGCGCGGGGCCTCGCGCCAGGCGGCCGGAGATGCTCAGGAGGAACTCGCGGTCGAAGGTCTTGGCGGATTCCTGCTGCTCCGCGAGCAGCGCCTCGCGGGCCTTCAGCGCCTCGCCCCACTTCGCGGCGTCCTTCTGCGCCCACGCGACGGTGGCGCCTTCCGCGTCGCGCTGCTTCTCCACGATGTGGCCGCGCTTCAGGCCCGCCAGCTGGCCGCCCGCGTTCTTGTAGACGTTGTGCAGGCCCTTGAGCTGCGAGGCCACGGCGATCTTCCCGGCCGGGTCCTTCTCCCCTTCGGCCTCCAGGATGCGGATGGCCTCGCCCAGCACGTCGCGGATGCGCGGGTAGTAGCGCGCCTGGCGCTCCGCCATCTCGTCCGCGAGCAGCGTGCGGAAGGTGGTGCCCGGGTAGCCCAGCACCATCACGAAGTCGCCCGGCTTCACGCCTTGCGTGGACAGCGGGAAGAAGAACTCCGCCTTGTAGGGCACGTTCTTGTCGCTGAACGCCGCGGAGGCGCCGTCCGGCGCGGTGTACGCGCGGATGATGGCGAAGTCGCCGGTGTGGCGCGGCCACATCCAGTTGTCCTCTTCGCCGCCGTACTCACCCACGGCGCGCGGCGGCGCGTAGACCAGGCGCACGTCCTGCAACTCCACGGCGTCCACCAGCGTGTAGTTCACGCCGCCGTCGAAGGTGGCCACCTGGCAGCGGGTGGCGGGGCGCTTCTCGCACTCGGCGACCAGCTCCTTCTGCTTGCGGTCAATGGCCTTGTGGCGCGCGAGGTCGTCCGCGCCCTGCGGCACGGCGCCGTTGACCTCCGCCGTCACGTCCTTGAAGCCGCGCGGCACCTGCACGCGCGAGCCCTTGCCCGGGAGCTCCTCCGACTGGCTCTTCGCGAGGAAGCCGTCGGTGATGAGGTCCTTCTGCGGGGAGCTGTGCTCCTGGATGATGGAGAAGGCGCAGTGGTGGTTGGTGATGATGAGGCCGGAGGCGGAGATGAACGACCCGGAGCAGCCGCCGGTGTTCACCGTGCCCGCCAGCAGGCCCGTGCCCCGCTTGGGGTCCCAGAGCTTGCTGGGCGGCAGCTGGAGGCCCTGGGCCTTGAGCCAGGCGGGGCTCAGCTCCAGCACCTGCTGGGGGGTCCACTTCCCTTCCCCAGCGAAAGCCGGGGCAGCCACGAGCGAGAGGAGAAGGAGCGTCTTCTTCATGGTGCCCCATCCCTACTCCGTCCGCCGCCCCGGCGCGACCGTTCCGGTGTCCGGGGCGCGCGTTTTCGCGGAAGATGGAACGTGCTTGGATGTTCCGGTGTCCAGGCAGGAGGGGACCAGCGATGCGGACCGCGAGCGGGGCGACACTGGATTTCGGAAGGCTGGCGCTGCTGCTCCTCCTGATGGGGGCGTCCTGGTATTTCTGGTATTCGCCCGTGCTCCTCCCGGTGAAGGTGCTGGTGGTGATGATGCATGAGACGGGGCATGCCCTCGCCGCGCTGCTCGTGGGGGGCTCGGTGGACCGGGTGCACCTCCAGCTGAACGAAGGGGGCAGCTGCTTCTCCCGCCTGCCGCCCGGCGTCTTCAACCGCATCATCGTGTCGTCCGCGGGCTACCTGGGCAGCGCGGTGGCGGGCGCGGGGCTGATGCTGGCCACCTTCCGCTTCCGGCTGGGCCGCGCGGTGATGGGCGCGGCGTCCGTGTGGCTGGCGGTGATGGGCTTCTTCTACGCGGGCGACCCGTTCACCCTGGCCTTCTGCCTGGGCATGGCGCTGGCCATGGGGCTGGGCGCGCGCTTCCTGCCCACGGGGCTGGTGGACGCGCTCAACCTGTTCCTCGCGGCCTTCACCGCGCTCTACGTCGTCTTCGACCTGCGGGACGACCTGTGGAACAGCGCGGTGCGCGCGCAGAGCGACGCGGCCATCCTCGCCAGCGAGACGTGGGTGCCGTCCATCATCTGGGCGGCGCTGTGGACGCTCCTGTCGGTGGCCCTGCTGGGGGTGTCCGCGTACTGGGCCATGCACGCGAAGCCGAGCGGCGGAGTGAAGATGCCGCCCATGCCCCGCGCGCGGCGGGTGTGAGCCGGGCCTGAGCCCTACTTGCGCGGCCGCATCCGGAAGGCCACGAAGGACGCCATGTCCGGGAAGCCGAAGTACGGGTTCTTCTGACGGATGGCCTCCATCCGGGCCACCGGCACGTCCGCGTAGTCGTGCCCGGGATACAGCCGCGCGGTGTCCGGCACCTTCGAGAGCACCTGCGACAGCGAGCGGTACATGTCCTCCGGGTTGCCGCCCGGGAAGTCGCACCGGCCGCACCCGTTGATGAAGACCGTGTCCCCGGACACGAGCGCATCCTCCGCCAAGAGGCAGTGGGACCCTGGCGTGTGCCCGGGCGTGTGCAGCGCATGGAACGTGCGCGCGCCCACCGGCACCGCGTCCCCCGCCCTCAGGGGCTTGAGCGCGTCCCCACCCCGCTTGCGCAGGTCGCTGGAGAAGGCGACCTCCTCCGCCTGCGCGTACACCGGCACGTCATGGCGCGACAGCAGCTCCTCCAGGCCGTTGATGTGGTCGCCGTGGCAGTGCGACACGAACGCGCCCACCACGCGCTTGCCGTCCTGCGCCACCGCCACCTCGATGGCCGGCACGTCCCACGCCGGATCCACCACCACCACCTCCGGGCCGTCCTGGGGACCCACGAGGTAGACGAAGTTGTCCATCGGTCCGAGCTTGAGCTGGCGTACGTACGGCGTGGGCATGGTTGTCCTCCTGACGGCCACTCTACCCCCCAGGCTTGCCGCCCCGGGGCCAGTTCCCTTTGAATGCCACTTTTTGATGCCCCACGCCGTCAGGAGGTCTCCGTCCGTGAAGCGCCTGCCCACCCTGCTCGCCTGTTCGCTGCTGGCCAGCGCGAGCGCCTCCGCCGCGGGGCGGACCGCCTCCACGTTCCGCTACAAGCCGTCGCCGGACGACGAGCGCCCCGTCATCGTGGATGCCACCATCGGGCCCCAGGGCAGCGACTTCGCCATGCGCCTGAAGTTCAACAGGGACCCCTTCGGCGAGGAGTGCAAGCAGCGCTGCGCCAACGTCACCCTCTTCCTGGACACCGACTCCAGCGTCCAGTCCGGCCTCCACCTGCCCGCCGACAAGGCCCCGGAGAACGGCGCCGACCTGGCGGTCGTCATCCAGGGCGTGCGGGAGTACAAGCGCCAGGACGCGCCCCCGGAGATGACCCTGCGCGTGAAGATCCGCCAGCTGAGCTCGGACGCCACCAGCGCGGACGGGGGTGAATTGCTCGCGGACCTCAACCACCGGCAGGACCCGGACCGCATCCAGACGGACGGCACCACGGTCTACCTGCTCGTGGACGCCACCAGCGCGCTCTTGCCCTCCGCCCGCAGGGTGCGCGTCATCTACCACCCGCCGGGCAGCAAGGCCCTCAGCGCCACCATCAGCGGGATGGCCGGTGGCGGCTCAGGCCGGGGCGTGCAGATCTTCAAGCGAGGCAAGGGCTGGGGCCGCGCCCCTGACGCGGAGGGCAAGAAGCCCCGCGCCAACCCCGACGGCGACAACGGCTAGTCCAAGCAGCCCGCCAGCCAGGCCCGGCCCCTACTCCCCTCGGAATTCCGGGGGGTTGGCGGTGGGTTTCAAGCAGGCAGAGGACTGTACGGACGTGCAGAAGTTCCGGGCTGGAGCCGACGCAACCACCCGAATTCGTTCTCAATGTCAGAGGCCCATGGTAGTCCCGCCCATCTGACGTCGAGGGTCCGACCCGACTGGTAGTCGCAGCGCGCACGGCGTGACGCCCGCGCGCCGCGTCACGCCCGGCCGGTCGGCCCGTGTGAAACCCATCTGGATTCCATGACCATGCTCGCAGAAGCCGATACGAAGTCGCGCAAGAAGCAGGGAGGCCCGGCAGGGGGCGGAGGAAAGGGAGGCGGCGGCGGCGGGTCCGGCACCGGTGGCGGGGACAGCCTGCCCGCGGGCCTGGCCGAGGAAGCGCGCCGCCGGTACCTCAACTACGCCCTGTCGGTCATCACCTCGCGCGCCCTGCCCGACGTGCGCGACGGCCTCAAGCCGGTGCAGCGCCGCATCCTCTACGGCATGTGGAACGACCTGAACCTGTCGTTCGACACGAAGTACCAGAAGTGCGCGCAGGTGGTGGGCGCCATCATGGGCCGCTACCACCCGCACGGCGACACGGCCATCTACGACGCGCTCGTGCGCATGGCGCAGGACTTCTCCCTGCGCTACCCGCTGGTGGACGGCCACGGCAACTTCGGCTCGCTGGACGGCGACTCCGCCGCCGCCTACCGCTACACCGAGTGCCGCCTGGAGAAGCTGGCCACGGAGCTGTTGGGTGAGCTGGACAGCAAGACGGTCCGCTTCCGGCCCAACTACGACGGCACCCGCGACGAGCCCGTCGTCATCCCGGCGCGCGTGCCGCAGCTGTTGATGAACGGCACCACCGGCATCGCGGTGGGCATGGCCACCAACATCCCGCCCCACCACCTGGGCGAGCTGGTGGACGCGCTCCTGGCGCTCATCAACGACCCGGAGCTGCAGACCAAGGACCTGCTCAAGTGGATCAAGGGGCCGGACTTCCCCACCGGCGGGCAGATCCTCAACGACAAGAAGGAGCTGCGCGAAATCTACGAGACGGGCCAGGGCTCCGTCCGGATCCGCGGCGAGTACAAGCTGGAGGAGCACAAGCGCGGCGGTCAGATGATCGTCGTCACCTCCATCCCGTACACGGTGAACAAGTCCACGCTCGTCGCGAAGATTGGCGAGCTGGTGCGCGAGCGCAAGCTGCCGCTCATCACCGACGTGCGCGACGAGTCCACCAAGGACGTGCGCATCGTCATGGAGCTCAAGAAGGACGCCAACCCCGAGCTGGTGATGGCGTACCTCTACAAGCACACGCCCCTGCAGACGAACTTCGGCGTGAACCTGACGTGCCTCGTGCCGTCGGAGAACCCGGACGTCGGCACGCCCAAGCGCTTGGACCTCAAGTCCATCCTCCGCTACTTCCTCGACTTCCGCCTGGAGATCGTCACCAGGCGCTTCGAGCACGAGCTGGCGGAGCTCAAGCGGCGCGTCCACATCCTGGAAGGCTTCGAGAAGGCCTACGACGCGCTGGATGAGATCATCCGGATCATCCGCCAGTCGGAGGGCAAGCAGGACGCCGCCCAGAAGTTGATGGCGCGCTTCAAGATGGACGAGCTCCAGGTGGACGCCATCCTGGAGATGCGCCTCTACAAGCTGGCCCGCCTGGAGATCCTCATCGTCCAGAAGGAGCTCAAGGAGAAGCGCGCGGAGATCAAGCGCATCGAGGGCATCCTCAAGGACGTGAAGAAGCGCTGGGTCGTCATCCACGACGAGCTGACCGGCCTCAAGGCCGCGTACACGGACAAGCGCCGCACGCGCATTGGCGGCGCGGGCTCCGAGGAGGTGGAGTTCTCCGCGGAGGCGTTCATCGCGGACGAGGACGCCCACGTCGTGATCACCCGCGACGGGTGGATCAAGCGCGTGCGCGAGGTGAAGGACCCGTCCACCACCCGCCTGCGTGAGGGCGACGCGGTGATGGCGGTGCTCGCCGGCAGCCTGAAGGCGAACCTGGTGCTGTTCAGCAACTTCGGCACCGCCTACGTCACCCGCTTCAACGACGTGCCGGCCTCCACCGGCTACGGCGACCCGGTGCAGAAGCTGTTCAAGTTCGACGACGGCGAGCGCGTGGTGGGCGCCCTGTCCCAGGATGCCCGCCTGCCCCAGCCGGAGAAGCTGGTGGCGGTGACGCGCCAGGGCCTGGGCCTGCGCTTCCTCCTGGCGCCGCACACGGAGGTGTCCACCCGCGCCGGCCGCCGCTACGCGAAGACGGGCGAGGGCGATGAGATCATCGGCACGCAGCCGGTGGGCGACAAGGACCTGCTCGCCGTCCTCACGGAGAAGACCAACGCCCTCGTCTGCAAGGTGGCGGAGGTGAATGAGCTGGCGGGCCCCGGCAAGGGCGTCCAGGTCATCAAGGTGGACGCGGGCGACAAGGTGGTGGACTTCCTCGCGGCGCCAGCCAGTCGGAAGGACGCCGTGCTGGAGTTCGAGACGCAGAAGGGCCGCAAGCTGCACCTGTCACCGGCGAAGTTCAGCGTGACGGGCCGCGGCGGCAAGGGCCACGAGATGTCCAAGCGCGACACGGTGAAGGAGGTGGCGCGTCCCGTCACCTTCGTGCCGCTGCCGGAGAAGAAGGAGTAGCGGGAAGGCCATGGCGACCAAGAAGGAAACCTACACAGGCGCGGACATCCAGGTCTTGGAAGGCCTGGAGCCGGTGCGCAAGCGCCCGGCCATGTACATCGGTGGCACCGACGGCACGGGCTACCACCACCTCCTCTGGGAGATCGTCGACAACTCGGTGGACGAGGTCATCAACGGCTTCGCGTCCCTCATCGAGGTCACGCTCCACAAGGGCGCGAAGTCCATCACCGTCGTGGACAACGGGCGCGGCATCCCCGTGGACATGATGCCCAAGCACAAGAAGCCCGCCGTGGAGGTCATCCTCACGACGCTGCACGCGGGCGGCAAGTTCGAGCAGGGCAACTACATCCACTCGGGCGGTCTGCACGGCGTGGGCAGCTCCGTGGTGAACGCGCTCACCAGCAAGCTGCTCATCGAAATCAAGAAGGACGGCAAGCGCCACGTGCAGTCGTACGCGCGCGGCAAGGCGACCAGCGCCCTCAAGGTGGAGGGCCCCGCGCGCGGCACCGGCACCTCCATCACCTTCGAGCCGGACGCCGAAATCTTCGGTGAGAAGCAGAAGTTCGACGCGGCCCTGGTGCGCGAGCGCCTGGAGGCGAAGAGCTACCTGCACAAGGGGATGACCGTCGTCTGGAAGGACGAGACGGCCACGCCCGCCACGACGGAGACGTTCAAGCACGACGGCGGCATCGCCGAGTACCTCACCAAGGTCGTGTCGGAGCGCCAGAAGCCCATCGTCCCCGCGGGCAGCACGCCCTTCTACTTCTCGCGCGACAACGAGGTCCGCCTGGAGGTGTCGCTGGCGTGGACGGAGGCCACGGACGAGCACATCCGCTCGTACGTCAACGGCATCCCCACGAACCTGGGCGGCACGCACGAGGCGGGCCTGCGGGCCGCCATCGTCAAGGCGATGCGCAACTACATCGAGACGCACGGCCTGACGCCCAAGGGCGTGTCGCTCACCGCGGAGGACATCCGCGAGGGCATCACCGCCATCCTCTCCGTGTACGTGGTGGAGCCCCAGTTCCAGGGGCAGACGAAGGGCCGCCTCAACAACCCGGAGACGACGGCGCAGGTGGACAGCGCCGTGCGCCCGGTGCTGGAGAAGTGGTTCAACGACAACAAGTCCATCGCGGAAGCGCTGCTGGCGCGCATCATCCTGGCCGCCCGCGCGCGTGAAGCCTCCCGCGCGGCCTCCGCCGCCATCAGCCGCAAGTCCGCGGTGAGCCACCGGCTCAACCTCCCGGGCAAGCTGGCGGACTGCTCGTCCACGGACCCCGCGTCCAGCGAGCTGTTCATCGTGGAAGGTGACTCCGCAGGCGGCTCCGCCAAGCAGGGCCGCGACCGGCGCACCCAGGCCATCCTCCCCCTGCGCGGCAAGGTGCTCAACGCGGAGCAGGCGTCCACCGACAAGGTGGCCACCAACAAGGAGCTCCAGGACATCGTCAGCGCGCTGGGCTGCGGCATCGGCTCCGACTTCGACATCACGAAGCTGCGGTACGGCCGCGTCTTCCTGCTGATGGACGCGGACAGCGACGGCCACCACATCGCCACGCTGCTGCTCACGTTCTTCTACCGGCACCTGCGGCCCCTGATTGAAGCCGGCGCCGTGCACATCGCCCAGCCGCCGCTGTACCGGGTGGACATTGGCAAGGAGACGTACTGGGCCCTGGACGAGCCGGACCGCGACCGCATCATCCGCGAGAAGGCCCGGGGCAACGCCAAGCCCAACATCATGCGCTTCAAGGGTCTGGGCGAGATGACGGCCGACGAGCTGAAGCAGACGACGCTCGACGCGAAGAACCGCATCAGCCTGCGCGTCACCATCGACAACGCGCTGGAGACCGACCGCATCATCAACGACCTGATGGGGAAGGACGTCTCGGCGCGTTACAAGTTCATCACCGAGCAGGCCGGTGAGGTCCAGGAGTTGGACGTCTGAGAAAGTGGAAGTCCCCGCACACCCGGGACGGGCGCACCCGTCCCGGGGAGGCATTGGTCTTCCGCCCCGCGGGTCGGCTAGCATCCGCCGAATCGTGAACACCACCCGCCTTGCCCTGACTGTCGCGCTCGCCTGCGTGCTGAGCGCTCCCGCCGCCGACGCCGCCACCAAGCGGAAGTCCGCCGCGAAGAAGAAGCGCCCCGCCGCCACCAAGAAGGTCCCCGCGGCCATCCCCGAGGACACCTTCACCCCTCCGGACTCCGCCGAACCCGAGTCGGACG
>NZ_RAWC01000083.1:0-33520 GCF_003611685.1 Corallococcus sp. CA049B
TGCCAGAGCCTGCTGCGCGGCGAGTCCACGCTGGCGGTCGTCGGCGGCGTGAACCTGCTGCTGTCTCCCGCCGTGACGGTGAACTTCACCAAGGCCGGCTTCATGGCCCCGGACGGGGACTGTCGTTGCTGTTCGTGCTGGGCGGCGTCTGCGCAATGGCAGTGGCGGTGACGGCCCTGCTCCATCCGCGCGTGCGGGCCGTGGAACTTGAAACCGGATTGCCAATGACAGACGGGCAGTCCCTTGGACATGGTAAAGGAAACCCATGACGCAGACCCTCCCTGTTGTCGAAGTCGCCAGCGATGGCGTCGAGTTTGGCGCGGCCTGGTGGAAGACGATGCTCTGCTCCGCGCTGCCCGCGGGCACGGAGCCCCGGGGGCTCATCTACGCGGGAGCGCACGTGGGTGAGCATGTGCCGCTCTTCTCGGCCGGCGGCTTCAAGCCCATCCTCGCCATCGAGCCGAACCCGGTCGCCTTCGCCCAGCTGCGGCAGGTGGCGCCCCGGTTCGAGGGCGTGCAGTGCGTGAACGTGGCGGTGGGGGACCGCGATGGCACGACGCCGTACTTCGCGGTGAGCGACGTGCCGACGCTGAACTCCACGCTGGAGCCGGACCGGGACTACTGGCTCAAGGTGGCCGGCCCGGAGCTGGTGGACCGCCACCCGGTGCAGCGCAGCGAGGTGCCGGCCGCGCGGCTGGACACGCTGCTCGCGGGCAAGGCGGAGGCGTACAACACGCTCTACATCAACACCCAGGGCTCCGAATTGAAGGTGCTCCAGGGGGCCCGGGAGATCCTCCCCCACATCGAAGCCATCTTCACCGAGGTCAACTTCGTGCGCCGCTACGACGGCTGCGCCACCTTCGACGAGGTGGATGCCTACCTGAAGGCCGCGGGGTTCGGGCTCATCTACCTGTGGCGCTACCAGGACGGCCGCTACACCCACGGTGAGGCCATCTATTCGCGCGCCGCGGCGCAAGCGTTCAAGGAATACGCCTGAGCATCCGTTCGCGGGGCCTGCCCGGGAGCGGCGCCCACTTCGAGGAAGGACGTCCATGCATCAGCCCTTCGTGTCCGAGTCGCAGTTCGAAGCCATCCAGCAGCTGCTGACCGAGGCGCGGGGGCGGTTCGCCCCGTCCGAGCTGGAGCGCTTCGAGCAGGCCCTGCTGGGCGCCGCCGGCGCGGTGCCCCGTCCCCCGCTCGCGCCGTTGCAGGATCCGGCGTTCTATTTCCCGGGGCTGACGGCGCGGCCCTGGCATGAGGCGTCCCGCTATCCCGCCGTCGCCGCCACCGTGGAGCTGCTGGAGTCGGCGGCGGCCGGGGTCCGGGAGGAGCTGCTGGCGGTGCTGGAGACGCGGCAGGGCTTCCAGCGCTTCCCGGAAGGGAACCAGGAGCGCGCGGACTGGAACGTCGTCTATCTCAAGGGCAACTCCCAGAAGGTGCTCCAGAATCGCGAGCTGTTCCCCAGGACGGCGCGGCTGGTGGATGCGATTCCGCGCTCCGGCGCGGGGAGCATGGCCATGCTGTCGGCGGTGAACCCGGGAGGGCACATCGAGCCGCACTGCGGGCCGATGAACGTCCGGCTGACGGTGCACCTGGGCCTCGTCATCCCGCCGGACTGCCGCTTCCGCGTGGGCTCGGAGTCGCGGACGTGGCAGCCCGGCCGGTGCCTGGTGTTCGACGAGAGCTTCGAGCACGAGGTCTGGAACGACAGCGCGCAGACGCGCTTCGTGCTGCTGGCGGACCTGTGGCATCCGGAGCTCACCGACGTGGAGATCGAGCTGCTGGAGCGCTGCGATGTCATCCTCGGCAAGAGCGGGGCGGTGGACCAGATGGTGGACGCCGCGCAGGGCCGGCTCGACGGGCAGAAGTGGTGGGCGTAGTGGCCGGGCCTGGAGGATCCGAGGCGGGGAGGGCGCGCCGGGGTGTGGCGCTCTTCCTCTGCGTGCTGGCGCTGCTCCTGGCCGCGTGCATGGCGGCGCTGCTGCGCACGCAGGGGCTGTTGGAGGAGCATGTCGGCCTGGCCCTGGCGTTCATGTGGACGCCGGCCCTGGCGTCGGTCGTGGCCCGGCTGGCCCTGCGCGAGGGCTTCCAGGACGTGTCGTTCCGCCTGGGCGGCGCGCAGGGACGCCGGGCCCTGCTGGTGGCGTGGCTGCTGCCGGCGCTGGCTGCGGGGCTCGCCTATGGCGTGGCGTGGGGGGCCGGGCTGGTGGCCTTCACCCCGCCGACGCTCCGCGACTTCGGACTGGAGGGACTCCCCCCAGTGGCCCGGTTCGGGGTGCTGCTCGCCATCAACCTCACCGGGGGACTGCTCATCTCGGCGGTGACGGCGACGGGGGAGGAGCTGGGCTGGCGCGGCTACCTGCTGACGCGGCTGGTGGCGGCGGGGGTGCGCTACCCGGTGCTGTGGAGCGGGCTCATCTGGTGGGCCTGGCACCTGCCGCTCCTGGTGAGCGGTCGCTACCGGGTGGGGCCGGAGCCCTGGCTGTCGCCGGCGTTGTTCCTGATCCCCATCCTGGCGGCGTCCTACGTGATGGCGCGGCTGCGCTTCACCACCGGGAGCGTCTGGCCGGCCGTCATGCTGCACTCCAGCTCCAACGCGGTGGTGCAGGCCGCGTTCGACGCTTCATCGAGCGATGCCTCGCTCTGGGTGGGCGAGTCCGGCCTCCTGGTCTGCCTGACGAGCCTCCTGGGGGCGGCGCTCATCGCGCGGTGGTGGGCGCCGAAGCTCCCGGCGGGCGTCACACCGCGTCCCGCACCTGGACCCTGAACCCGCGCAGGAGCGCCCACAGCAGCTCCAGCACGGAGCCGTCGCAGGCCCGGCGGGACACCTCCAGCCGGGTGTCCACGGGGGCCGCGCCCCCACGTGCATCCATGGCGCTGAAGAAGTCCGCCACGCACAGGTGTGACACCCTCACGCCCTGGGGCTTGCCGGAGGAGCCGGTCGGGTAGAGGACGGAGGATGGTGGTCCATGGGCCTGACATTCACCTTCGCGAAGAGCGACGGCGGCGTGCGTGCGACGGCGGGTTCCATCCCACCGCCGCGCCAGAGGGGACGCTGCGGCCAGGGGCGTTCGCCTCGGTGGGCCTGGGGGGAATATGCGCGCTGATGCCCTCTTGCTGGTCCTGGTGCTGATGGTCACGGGATGCTCTTCCGTGTCTCAAGTGCCTGCGCGTGGCCGAAGCTTGAGCTACGCACCGCGAGAGGACTCCTCGCCCGCGTGGGTGGAGACTCCGAGCGATGAGCCCCCGCGCGCCCGAGACTTCCGCCCACGCGCCATCTCCGGGCCCCAGCAGCGGCTCCTGCGTCGCCAGCCGCCGCGTGACGACGTGACCGCCGTGGGAGACGTCGGCAGGGAGGGCGCTGTTGGGGGCGGGGCCCTGCGCGCTGCATCGACACGGCAGGCAGTCCTCGATGCCACGGACGAAGTGAAGGGTTCCCTGCGCAGCGTCGAAGCAGCGTTCACCCAACTGGCGGCCCGTCCTCCAGACCCCTGGGGCTGGAGCCTTAGCGGCGTCTTCACGCGCTACCTCGACCAGGGCTCCAAGCAGGTGACGTGGCTCCATGGCGCGCTTGGGAGCGCCACTACATTGACGGAGGTGGCCGCGGAAGTCGGCGACACGGACATGGAGCTGGGCCTGCTACGCATGACAGGGCCGAAGCTCCAGGCGGCGCAGTTCGGGACGCTCCTCTTGGCCACCTGGGTGGATTTCCTGCACCTCGCGGACGCCGTGCTCCGTCACTGCCCCATGTGCAGCGCCGAGAAACTCTTCGTGGACCTTCATCGCGTGCAGGGGTTGATGGAGCCCACGCTGACGGACCTTTCCTCACTGGACCCGGAGCGGGTGGAGGCAGCGACCACCGCGATGCCCGAACTGATGGGGAAGCTGACGCGTGAATTCGACACGCTCCATCGGGAGACCCGCGAAACCATGAAGCTTGGCGGGCAGGTCATCGCGGCGATGCAGGCGGTGGAGATGGTCGCGATGATCTCCGCGATGAAGATGGCCCTGCCACGTGTGCCGCCCTCGGCCCCTGTGACGCTGGGCGTGGGCCTGGCAATGAGTTCAGGCCGCGTCATGGTGGGATCGCGGCTGGTGGTCTCCGCCGAGTGGGTGGAGATGATGCGAAGGCTCGTGCAGGCGGGCGTCATCTCCGTGCCTGCCGTCGGCGCGGCCGTCCTCATCCAGGGCGGACAGGTCACGATGGCCCAGGCGCACCAGGACCTGCCCAAGGGCGTGCGCGAAGCGCTGGGGGACAGCCCCGAGGTGCGCGGCATGCAGGTGACGGGCAGAGCGGGAGCGGGCATGTCGGGCGCTCCGAAACACCATGTCCTGCCGCAGGAGCACCGCGAGTGGTTCGTGCAGCGCGGTTTCAGGGGCGACATGGATATCGACCAGTTCTGCGTCCGGCTGGAAAAGGCCCACCACGAGGCCATTCACGGTGGGGGGAACTGGAAGCTGGGGCGCACCTGGCCCGGTGAGTGGAACCGGATGATCATGGAGGCTCTACGCGAAGCGGAGAGCCTGGCTGCCCGGAGGTTGACGAGGAGCCAGGTCCTGAACATCGTTGCGGAGAACATGAAGGAGTACAGAGTCCCGATGAACTTCGTCACCGGGAGAAGTCGATGAGCGGCGGAGATGCCTGGCGGGGCAACGTCACGGCGCGCCTGTACGAACGGGTCCGCAAGCGTGGGTACGAGTCACTCACCGCCTTTGCAAATGCGCGTCCTACCGTATCGTTGGTGGCTCTGGCCGAAGAGCTGGGACCAGACGACGTTGCAGGCGTACAGATATTGAGTGCTTTGCTCTACGAGGCGGAGCAGCACAAGCAGGTGACGCGCTTCGTGCGTGATGTGCTCGCGCGCATGCTGACTCAGAGCCTTCCCGGCGGATGGCCGAGTGTGCTTGACGACGCGAACCGATTCGCCGTCGCCAAGGCGCTGGGGCGGTGGATCGCCTATACCCCCGAGACGCATAAGGGGCGTGCGAAGCGGATTGGAGATGCGTTGCTCGCCAATCCCCCTCCTGCTGGATGGCGCCCGCTCGGCCCCGACGACGCGCTTCTTCGGACGCTCCTCCCCGACGAGGAAGCCTGACCGGAGGCGGTGGCCCTTCGATCCGGTGAAGGAGTCGCCATGAGCCCCCAGTGTGCCCTCCCGCGAGGGTTGAAGGGACACACCGGAGGACAGGATGGGGCGGGATGACGAACCCGAGGGAAACCGGAGACCGCACCGGCTACGCAGCCTCCAACACGAACCGCTGGCTGACCTCCCTGCACACGGACTGTGCCTGCTGCACGCCAGCCGCGTGTACATCTCCACGCTGCGCGGGCCGCGCACCGGGGGCATTGATCTCCGGATCCATTTATCACCGGTGCCGGGATCTCTTATCAGGTGGGGCGCACCCCTCATCCCTGACTGGTATGCGCCCAATCGTCCTCCGTCCCCCGGCTCCTGGCCTCCGTTCGCTGTTCCACCTCCGAAGCCTTTCGGCGCTCGCGCTGATGGTGGCCGCCCTGATGGCGGGCGCGTGCGGCTCGTCGGATGCGCCCGCGGGCCCTTCCCCGACGCCCTCCCGTGATGCGGGGGTGGATGCAGGGACGGGAGCCTCGGATGGCGGCTCGGACGGGGGCGCGCAGGAGCAGGACGGTGGCACCGAGGAGCCCACGACGCCGGATGCAGGGGAGCCGCCTCCCGCGTTCACCCTGTCGACGGCTTCCGAGCAGACGGTGCGTTTCAATCCTTCGACTTCGACCGCGCTCGCGGTCCAGGTCCTCCGGGATGCGGCCTTCACCGGAGAGGTCTCGCTCTCGGTGGAGGGGCTGCCTCCCCACGTGCGCACCACCCAGGCGCTGCCGGTGATCATCCCCGAGGGAGCGGCTTCGACGCCGTTGGGCTACATCCCGGACGAGTTCGCGGCCTATGGCCGGTTCTCCCTCAAACTCATCGGAGTGGGCGGCGACACGCGTGCGGAGTTCCCCGTCACGCTGGACGTGCAGCCGGCGCCTGCCGCGCTGGACAGTGCCTTCGGAACGGAAGGCGTGGCGACGCCGGAGCTCGGCCTTCCCGCGGTGAAGATCAACGGCATGGCCGAGCAGGCCGACGGCAAGTGGATCCTCGTGGGCTCCACCGGCTCCACGGGGCAGCGGGATGTGCTGGTGGTGCGCCTGCTTCCGGACGGGACGTCGGACGCCACGTTCGGCACGCAGGGCGTGGTGGTCAGCGACATCTGCGGGGACGACGACTATGTGGATGCCGTCACCGTACAGTCGGATGGCCGCATCGTCGTCGCGGGCGGGGCCATCTCCGGCACCAACACCTGCTCGGGGGCGAAGTACCAGAGCGTGCTGCTCGCGAGGTACACGTCGGCAGGCGTCCTGGACACCACGTTCGGTGGCACGGGCGTGCGCACCTTCCAGCTCTCCACGGGCATCTCCACCCTGCACGCGGTCACCGTCGACGCCAATGGCAACATTGTCGGCGCGGGCACCGTCGACAACGATGGCCTGGACCTGGTGGTGGTCCGCCTGACGCCGGCCGGGGCGCCAGACACGACCTTCAGCGGAGACGGCGTAGCGACCACGGACGTGGGCCGCGAGGATGACGGCCTGTGCGTCGTGGCCGAGCCCGATGGCAAGGTCGTCGTGGCTGGGACCTCCACGGGCAGCCTCGACACGCTGGTCGTGCGCCGCTTCAACGCGAACGGCACCCTGGACAACAGCTTCCGCTACTCACCGTCGTTCAGCTCGCCGGACATCACGCCGCGAACGCTGCAGCGGCTGTCGAATGGGAAATGGTTGGTGGGCGGGAAGGCGGTGTTCTCCAACGGGGACACCCAGGCCGTGGTGGCGCGGCTGACCGCGAGCGCGGGGCAGGACACGTCCTTCGGCAGCGAGGGCTACACCTACTTCACGGCGGGCTTCACGGGCGTGCGGGACACGGTCGTGGGCACGAGCGTGCTGGCGGACGGGACGCTCGTGGTCGCCACCTGGAGTCAGGATGCGAAGGGCGCATCCGGACTGGGAGTCGTCCACCTGGCCCCGAATGGCACCAGCATCCTCCGCTCACATCGGACGGACCTGCCCGGTGAGGAGCAGCCCACGGTCGCGCGGCTGGACGCGCAGGGCTTCCTGCGCGTCGCCGGGACACGAGTCCCGGAGGGGAAGAGCGAAGCCGTGCCCTTCGTGACCCGCTTCCATCCGTACTGACGGCGGACGCCAGCGGCTCCTCAGGCGGTCTCCAACACGAGCCGCGTGCTGACCTCCCTGCACACGGCTTGCGCCTGCTGCACGGTGTCCGCGTAGGCGAGCACATAGCCCGCGCGGTCCTCCGACTTCAGGGCCTGGCGGATGGTGGCTCCCAGTTCCACCGCGAGCGAGATGTCCATCAACCCCTCTCCGGACTTCTCGTCGGCCGACATCGCCTCACGTGGCAGACTCATCGTTCATGGGAACGTGGCTGAACGTGGCCTTCATCCAGTGTGCGGATATCGCTCGGGTAGAGAGAGAACTCTCACGCTTGTTGGTGGAAGGGGGGCGGCGCTTGACAACACCCAAGCCGCGCACCCGGGAACGGCACGACCGCATGCAGTACGGGCTGGGTGACGAGGTGCAGCGCTGGGGGCTGGCGGGTTTTCACGGGGCCCCCGGATGGACCGTCGTGCGCACCGCCCCTTTCGAACTCCTGATGCAGGGAACCCCGCCGCTGCTCGCACGTCTCTCCTCGCGCCTGGGCGTGCCCGCCTTTCAGTACAACATCTATGACAGCACCCCAGAGTTCCTGATGGAGGCGGGTGCCGACGGGCGCGTCGAACTCTCGGGATTCGTCGGTCAAGAAATAACGCGCTATTGGAACAGCGAACCGCCGATGGAGCGTTTGCAGACGCAGTTTCGTATCATCGATCCATCAGCAGTGGCCGCATGGGCAGAGTCGGCCATGCCGGAGGCGCGTGTTACCGGATGGCTCTACCCCTCCCGCTCCAACTCCCCCCTGACGGACTTCGACAAGCTTTGGGAGTCACAGCGAGCGGATCTCGTGGGATGGCTCGGCCAGCTTGGCACCCGAATCGACCCCGAGAGCCATGAGTGGCGGGTACATCCCGCGCACATCGTTCGCCGGCTCGCTCAAGCTGGCAGCGCGTTTCTTCCCGCTGAAGAGTGCGTAGAGCCGGCAATCAAGACCGTATTTGGCGGGCCGAACGCCAGGCACTGCGACAACCTCTTTCTCGTGGAGACGCTCGTCCCCCATGCACCCATGCCCGTCGATGGGTTCGAGTTGTACGCGGAAGCGAGCAACAAGTAGGCATGGGCGCTTCATGACCGCTGGTGCGCTCCGGGCCATGCTGCCACGCCCCGGCGCATTCTTGATATTCATGGATGCTGGCATGCTCCACATGCGGCCAGGATTGCCCCGCGGCTCGCTGGCTCGCCTGAAAGGACGTGATCATGCGACTCCGCGCCTATGCCGCACTCCTGCTCTTCCTCTCGGCTTGCGCCACGTAGGCACCGAGCCCAGCAGAGCGCGCGTCCCGAAACCCGAGGATCGCCAATCTCCAGCGTGCGGCGGTGCTGCCATGGACTGACGGAGGACGGTGCGTCGTCCGTGAGGCTTCCCAGCCTTGGCCTGTGCTGGTGGAGAAGTGCTATCGGACCCTCGACCATGACCGGATCGAGTTCCACGACACCACGGGAAGATGCACGGTCGCCTCCGCAGACGCGGCTGCCGTGGGACTCGGGTTCTGCGTGCTGGCGGCTCCTGAGATTGCCGTGGGCGCCGTGATCGTGCTTGGCGTGGTGGTGGTCGGTGTCGCCATCAAGGAAGCGCTGGATGCGTATGAACTCCGCCACGCCTACCCCGAGGAAGCAGGGACCTCACGTGGAACGAAGGAGTCCTCCCTGAAAGCTGAAGCACAACGCAAGCCCAAGCTTGAACCCGAGCCAGCGGGGCAGAACAGGCAGCCTCCGGTACCGCCGGTGCCCGTGGGCCGGACGGGCCGTGCCAGCTGCGAGCCAGTTCCAGTGCCCCACGCGGGCGAGGACGCTCCGCACAATGAGTGCGCCGACAAGTTCCCGCCCAACCGTTACCCTGGAATGGACGTGCTCGTGGGCGGAGTGCGCTTCGATGCGCTGCAAGTGGGCGTACGCAGGCTGTGGGAGATCAAAACCCATCAATTCGATACGTACAATGCCTTCATCCGGGCTCAAGAGATTGCGAGGGAATTGGAGCAAATCGAAAGGGAGCAGGACGCAGCGGCGGCATGCGGATATGCCTACGTGATCGGCGTGAGCACCCAAGCGCATAAAGACGCGCTGCTGCGAGCGAATCGATTCCTCAATGTCGTCGTCACAGGATGCAAACGATGACCCCTCAGAAGCGCCTCAATCTGACTGTCTACGCGCCAGTGCTCATGACCAATGATGGCCGTACACTCAATGTCGTCCGTGGGATGGAACGGGCACTGCCCGGTTTGCGCTTGCACTGGGAAGTGGGCAAAGGAGGGCGCCTCATCGAGTTACCGCAACGCGACGCCTGGCTCGTTGACGAGGCAACTCGCGGGAAGTTCCCGCTCCTGTGCAATGGAGACGAGAGCTACCCCGTGACGGTTTCGGGAAGGGGGAGGTCAGGACGCCTCGGACCGGCAGGTCAGCCGCTGCTCGACGTCTTCGCGGAGTTGCCGCTAGACGCAGCCGTCATCGCTGCAGCGGCGGAGATGCTGGAGGGTGTTGCGGAGGGCATGCGCGCGTTCTGGGGGCATGCGACACCGGACGACGCTGCGATGGACATCGTGTATCAGACAGCTCCCACGTTGGAAGGGCCGCCGTCTCCACGTCGGGGACTGCCGGCCCTCAAACTCCTCGACCAGATCCGCGCGCCCGAGATTCCCTATTACCTCGGGTGGCTGAACTACTGGTCCGCCGCTGCCGCGCAAGCCATCGGATTCCCAGACCCGGCCCGCGACTCCGAGTTGCTTTCACGGGCGCGGCGCACAGCATCGGGCGGCTGGGTCGTGCAGCTCACTGACGCGCCGCTCGACCTGGACAACCCCGCCCACCTGGACGCGCTCCTTCGTGCCTATGAGCGCTTCCCCGAGATCGGCGGACGTGCAGCGCCTTGACCCGATTCAGGAGCCCGGTGAGGCACTCCGGCTGTAGGGACGTGCCTGCCCATCCACCCGCTGAACAACGTCACGGCGGGCCAACATCCGCGGCACTGGTGATGCCCTCCGCGCCGCGATTGTCGCGGCGCTGGCGGTGGGCTGTCCGGGTGCCCAGATCCGGCCCGAGTCCTTTACCTGCCCGGCTGGGGCGGATGAGGCCATGCGGGAGCAGCTTCACTGGAGGGACGGAGACACATTCATTCTTCAACTCGACGACCGCCAATCAGGTTGGGATGAAGTGTGGTTCACCGCTGGCGCGGAGGTGGTGGGGGTGGTCCCCAAAGGCGTCAACGGCGACCGGCAGGCCGCGGTCGCACCTCGTGGGACGCGCTTCTACGGCAAGGCCTACTACCTCTCCGACAAGATGGGGCGTGTGGATGGGCCGGCCCTCGTCGTCCGGTACGACCGAGTGAAGCTCCCGGGGCAGGAGGAGCAACCCATTTGCTTCGTGGTGGAGAACGAAGCCGTGGCGTTCAAGGACGGCAGGGTGAAAGGGTACAATCGGGGCGCCGGGACCGTGGTGCACCGCTGGCCCTGAGCAGCCCTGGGGCGACGTGGTGGGTAGGTGCTTGATTTCGCCCCCGCCTCCTCAAACTCGACATGACCTCCCAGGGTCGTTCCACGACGGCCCATCCCACGGGTAGCGTCGTCCACGACGCGTCGGCCTTCGGAGGCCTGCGCGAAGAGGAGGAAAGAGCATGTCGGAAAGTGAGTTCAGGCTTCCACGCGGTGCGCTACCTGGCGCATGCCCTGGAGAAGGGCGACACGCTGAAGGCGGTGGTGGAGAGGCTGGGGGTGTCGGAGCCGACGTTGCAGGCGTGGAGGCGGGGTCAGACGCCCGGCGGCAAGAAGACGCAGAGCAGTGAGCAGGGGGCCGCGCCGCTCGAGCTCGTGGTGGTGCACCCGCCGAAGCAGCACGCGCCCTCGCCAGTGGCGACTACCTTCGCAGTAGTGTCACTGCAGGGCTGGCGCGTGGAGGGACTGGGCCTGGAGGAAGCGGCGCAGTTGCTGCGGAGGCTGGCGTGCTGACGCTCTCCCGTCTAGCTCCGACTGACACCACCGCGCCCATCGAAGCCGGGCGGGGGCTCATCCACGCCCCGTCCAGATGGGGCGCGGCGAGCTGTTACCCATGGGCTTCCCTGTTGGTCTCCGCATTCCTGTAGTTGAGTCAGTCCATGCGAAAGCTCCTCCTCCTCTGCTTGCCGCTGTTTGCCTGTGTGACGACGAAGTCCGTCCCGGTCCCGGCTTCTGCCGGCTCCAGCGCATTGCATCAGGTGAAGCGGGTGAAGGTGGCCGAGGGGGTCGAGCTCGAGCTGCTCGACTTCGGAGGCCAGGGACCCGCGCTCGTCTTCCTGTCGGGCCTGGGCAACACGGGCCACGTGTTCGACACCTTCGCGCCGGAGTTCACCGCGGCCCATCACGTCTACGCCGTCACCCGCCGGGGGTTTGGCTCGTCGAGCTGGCCCGAGCAGGGCTACGACACCGCCACCCTGGGCGAGGACGTCGTCCGGGTGCTGGAGGGGCTGGGAATCGCGAAGGCGTCATTCGTGGGCCACTCCGCCGCCGGGACAGAGCTCACCTGGGTGGCAACCCATCACCCGGAGCGCGTGGAGAAGGTGGTCTACCTGGACGTGAGGACCGACGGTGACCTGCTGGCGGAGTTCCTTTCGCTCCTGCCCATGCCTCCTCCGAGCGAGCCCGCTCCCGAGGACGTGGCCTCACGCGCCGCGCTCGCCGCCGCGGTCGCGCGTGACGTCGGAGGAGCGTTCCCCGCGCACGAGCTCGACGAGGCGAACGAGTTCGATCCGAAGACCGGGCACTACCTGCGCGACCGCAAGTGGCCGCACGCGGAGGAGCGGGTGATGAAGGGTTTCTCGAAGGTGGACTTCGCGGCCGTGACGGCGGCCGTGCTCTTCCTCTACGTGGATCAGCCTCGGTCCGGGCGGGCGGAGGACCTCCCAGGCTTCTCCCAAATGAACCTTCCCGTGCAGGAGAAGTTGAGGGCCCTGAGCGCCAGGGCGCTCCAGCGGGACGCCGAAATGCTGAGCGTGATGAGCATGCCGAACTGGAAGGGCATCAAGCTCGATCACGCGCGGCACTACGTCTGGCTCACCAACCATGACGAGGTGCTGCGCGAGATGAAGACCTTCCTCGAGACATTTTGAAAGGGCGGCGAAGGCGCGCTGGATGAGCGCATCTCCTGTTTCCACACTTCGAGCAAGCGAACACGTCCAGGGCTTTCCGTCCTGCGTAGCAGCCTGGCGAGAGTCCAATCGTGGTGTGCGCTCCTTCTTCGGCTCCTCCCTCGTCGCGGCAAGGGACGGGCTCTCTTTCTCCGGCTCCGGCCTCGCCCCTGCTTGGGGGAAACGGCTCGCCTGCGCGGTGAAGACCCGGGGTGCTACCTGCTGCGCGCCGCCCTTGCCGCCATCGAGATTCCCGGTACCGTCACGCTCCCGGCCAGCTCCGACTGACGCCACCGCGCCGTGCTTCAATGCCCGGCGGGCTCATCCGCGCCCCGTCCAGACGGGGCGCGGCGAGCTGTTACGTTTCGTCGACGGTGCGCCAGCCGCAGGGGGATGCGTCCTACTCCTCCCCGGAAATGCTCCTGATGGGCCGCGTGGGTGCGAGAGCGGACCTCTTCTCGCTTGGCAACGTCCTGCTTGAACTCGCGACGGGGAGGAACCTCCTGGATGCCCCGGACGCCTTGACCGAAGAGGTGAAGGGCTCACTTTCGGTCAGGCAGCGCGTGCGGGTCCGGCGTGCCGCCAAGCGGGCTCGGCTCGCTGGAAGCCCTGTGGGCGTGGAGGACGCGATCTGGCGCGCGGCGACCTACTCGCAAGCGGACCTGGAGTCGTTGACGGAGCCGCTTCCGCAGGGACTGGGCCTGGCGCTGCGCAAGCTCCTCCAGCCCCGCCCGGAAGCCCGCTACCAAACAGCGAGGGAACTGGCGGCGGACCTGCGCCTCTGGCTCGGAGAAGGAGGCGCCTCCGGTCGAAAGGAAGCGGTGTCGGAGTTGCACGAGATGGCGAAGCGATCCCGCGAGGTGATGATGGTCGAGCTGGGCATGCGGCGCCCCCGGGGCCTCCAGGTGTCCCAGCACGAGATCAGCACGAACCAGCCACGCTGACTGCGAGGAGGCGCAACTCCAGTCCCGCCATCTTGCACGGATGTCGCATGAGGCTGCGGCATGGGGTGGGACGTTTCGCACCGCGCGGTGCGGCTTCGAATCCTACCGCTGCGCCGGACCGCGCGTTGTCTACGCGGTCTCCAACACGAGCCGCGTGCTGACCTCCCTGCACACGGCTTGCGCCTGCTGCACGGTGTCCGCGTAGGCGAGCACATAGCCCGCGCGGTCCTCCGACTTCAGGGCCTGGCGGACGGTGGCTCCCAGCTCCACCGCGAGCGAGATGTCCACCACGCCTGGCAGCCGCTTCAGCGCCAGCGCGCCGTTGATGCGCTTGAGCTTGCCGGGGGGCGGGGTGAAGTACTGGATGGCTGCGCCTCCTCGGGGCACAGGGTCGGCCTCCAGGGGCTTCAGCGTCCCCATGGCCCACTGGAGCGTCATGTCCAGCAGGTCATGCCCCGTGGTCAGCCGGACCAGGTCCCACAGGCGGTCGCCGCCCAGCCGCGTGTGTGTCTCCACGATGCGAGGGCCTCGCGCCGTGTACTTCAGCTCCGTGTGTGACGGCCCGTCCTTCAGCCCGAGCACGTCCAGGAAGCTCCGGATGAAGTCGCGCACCTCGCGGTCCCGCTCAGGGCTCATCGGCGCGGGGACCTGGTGCGCGACCTCCAAGAACGCGCTGCCGTTGGGGTCCGTGCTCTTCGTCTCCTCGTTGATGCCGAGGATGACGTGGCGCCCCGCGAAGGAGAAACACTCCACGGAGTACTCGGGGCCGTCCAGGTACTCCTCGGCGATCCACGACGCGCGGCCGTTCAGCACGCCCTCCAGGTCCGCGGCGGAGCGCACGAGCCGCACGTCGATGCTGCCCACGCCGTCCACGGGCTTCAGGATGAACGGATAGCCCTGGCGCTCGGCGAACGCGACGGCTTCCTCCCGCGTCTTCACCGGGGCCCACTGCACGGGCGAGAACCCGCCGGAGTCGAGCACCCGCCGCATGGCCGGCTTGTCGCGCGTCTTCTCCACCAGCTCCAGCGGCGTCCCGCGCAGCCCCAGCGCTTCGTTGATGCGCGCGCAGGTGAGGAGCGCCTCCTCCGCGACGGTGATGGCGCTCACGAACGGAGTCACCGCGTGCGCGGCCTTCAGCATGGGGATGAGCGCCGGGTCGTCGTAGCTCATGAGCAGGACCCGGTCGGACTGCCGGTTCACGTGGTCATCGGACAGCCCCGGCTGCTGGATGATCAACGGCCGCAGGCCCAGCTGCCACGCCCGCTCCGTGATGAACTGCCTCGCGCCCAGAAGGATGAGGTTCGCCGCCATGGTTCATGCACTCCTTGCAGTGACGTCCTCCGCGCGGCCTCGCGCGTGACGGATGAAGGCCTGGCGTTCTTCCTCGGAGACGACGAACGCCCACCCCAGCTTGCCTCCACTGGTGATGTTCACCACCTTCGAAGTGCGGCTGCCGCGCACCAGGAAGCCAGTGGGCTTGCCGCCATAGGAGTAGAAGCCCAGCACCAGCCGGTACTCCGCCGGGGCTGAGTCACCCGCCGCGCGCAGCCGGACCGTCTCCGCTTCCACGACGCGCTGGCAGATCCACCGCTCGATGCCCGGCTCACGCAGCTTCTGCTCCAGCACGTCCGCGGGCCAGTCCGCCCCCATCAGCACGCCGCTGCCGCCGTAGGAGCTGCTGTCGTCGATCTTGAAGACCAGCCCTGTCTTGTCGCGCAGCGCGTCCGCCAGGTTCCCCTCCGACAGGGAGAAGGCGTGGGGCAGGTACCTCCGGATGGCGGCCACCTCCTTGTCGCTGAACAGCGCGTGGTGGCCCGGCTCGCACAGCAGCGCGAGGAACCGCTTGCTCATCCGCAGCTCCGGTTCAAAGCCATGGGTGAGCACCGCGCCGCTCGCCCACAGCTTCTCCAGGAACGCGAAGCCGTCCGTCACCTCTTCGTAGGTGAACATGCGGTGGATAAGCGTGCGCTCCGCCTCCTCCCGCTTCAGCCAGGCCTCCGGGTAGCTCACCTCGTCGAGGATGTGGACCGATAAGCCCGGGTTCAGCTCCTCCAGGTACCCCTTCAGATATTCCTGCCGCGGATATCCCAGACCGGAGTGCCCCCTGGAGTCGAGGATCACCACCCGGCGCAGGTCCCGCTTGCGGCACTCCTCCGCGTACAGCACGGCGAGGTCCCTCAGCGGGCTGTTCATCAACCCGGCCATGGGAAAGCCCAGCGCCTCCGTGGCCGCGCGGGAGCCCTCGTAGGCCTCGCCTCCGCCCACGCCGGGGAAGATGTTGAACTCGCAGAAGAAGTACCCCTGCCGCGTCGGCACGACGTCCATCCGGCCAATCGTCGCGTCGCCGTGGCGCAGGTTGTCCCAGTGGATGAAGTCCACGAGCCGCCGGGGCATCCGCAGCAGGTCCAACAGGCCTTCCCGCGAGCGCGTGTCGATGAGGTGGCCGATGAGCTTCAGCTGCGCGGAGAGCAGGTGGCTGCACGCGAGGCTCAGCTCCTGGAACTCCGCCTCACTGAAGAGGAGCGGGTGCGCGAACTGGCTCTTCTCGTACATGGGAGAGTCCAGGTCGTGGATGGCGGCGATCGTGCTCGCGTGCGCCCTGGCATCACGCTCGGGCGACCATCCTTCCTCCAGGGCGGCGAGGAACGCTTCGTTGAATGCACCGATCATGGGTGGGCCTCAGGGGCGTCCGGCGTCGTTGACACCGAACAGCGCGTTCATCTTCTGGAGGGAGAAGGCCTTGTAGACGACGGGCTCGTACTTGGCGGGCGTGTCCTTGCAGAACTTCGGGAAGCACTCGATGAGCGCGTCGTCGTTGGCGAGCTTGAAGAACGCCAGGGACTGACGCTCGCCTCCGCCCAGCACGACCCGGTGTGGCGTGGACACGTATTCGTCGTTGGACCAGCGGGCCATCAGGTCACCGATGTTGACGATGAGGTGATCCCGCCGCTCCAGCGTGGGCGTGATCCACGAGCCGCCACGCTCCTTCACCTGGATGCCAGGGCCCGTCTGCGCCAGGACCGTCAACAACGTCCCGTCCGTGTGCTCGCCCATGCCCTGGTCGTTGACCAGCTCCGGGTTGAGCCGCGGGTAGAGCAGGGAGCGCAGCGAGTCGGTGGACGCGGAGGTCTTCTTCGCGAAGAAGTCCCGGGGCAGGTCCAGCGCGATGCTGAACAGCTCCGTGAGCCGGGCCGTCAGCGCCTCGCACTCGCGGAAGTAAGCCTTGAGCGCCGCACGCAGCCGCTGGCCCTCCGCGTCCTCGCTGAACGGCAGCCTCGCGCTGTCGTCCTCGATGAGCCGGCCCACGCTGAACTTCTCCACGTAGTCGCTGGGGAGCCCCTTGCGGCCCATGTACGCGAAGGCGTTCTCCTCCAGCATGCCGCTGTAGCCGTAGGGCGTGTAGTCGTCCGCGGCCATGGTGAAGCCGGACTTCAACCGGCACTGGTTCTTCGCCTCGAGCGGCAGGCGGAAGAACGCCCGCGAGAGGCCATAGGCGTCCTCGAAGACCGAGGGCGCGATGCCGTGACCGCTCAGGGTGAAGAAGCCCACCTGCTTGCAGGCCCGGTCGATCTCGAACGCCGCACGGCGCTCGGCTTCGGACCCTGGCGTCGCGGACGTCAAATCGATTCGGGGCAACTCCTTCATCATGTGCTCCTCCAGGTTCAGTGGCTCAGCTCGCGTTCACGCAGCACGTGCGCGACCGTGAGGACGTCCAGGAAGGCGTGTCCCGTCGAGCTGAAGACGGTGCGGCCCGAGCGCAGGGGACCGCTGTCCCTCCGCACGAGCTGCCCCAGGGTGACGGCGTTGGCGTGCACCGGCCCGGCCTCCGCGAGCGCGGTGGCCAGGTCCTCGACGATCACCGTCGACGTGCGCAGCAGTTCGAGCGGCACCTCCCGGGCCTCCACGGTGTGACCGCCCATGCAGTTGATGTGCACGCTGGGGGAGAGGCCCTCGAAGCTCCCCAGCGGCGTCTTCGACGACGTCGCGGTGCCAATCACGTCCGCGCCACGGATGGCCTCGTCGAGCGACGCGCAGGCGGCGACGTGCACCGCTTCACCCAGGGACGCACGCAGCTCCGCGGCGAACGCGCCGCAGCGGGCCGGATTCCTCGCCCAGAGCCGCACCTCCTGGATGGGGCGGACCGCGCGGACCGCCAGCACCTGCTGCCGGGCCTGCGCCCCGGTGCCGGCCACCGCCAGCGTCCGGGCATCCATGCGCGCGCAGAAGTCCGTGACGAGCGCGGACACGGCGGCGCACTTGAGCTCCGTCACCGCCGCGCCATCGAGCAGCGCGAGCAGCTCCCCCGTGCGCGCGGAGAACGCCGCCACCACGCCGTTCATGGTGGGCAGCGGATCCGTGGCGGACCGCTCGAAGAGGGTCGCCACTTTGTTGATGTAGAGGCCCAGGTGCTCCGACACGGCCGGCATCGACACGAACGCGGCGTGCCGGGAAGAGGAGGGGACGGCGACGCGCAGGGGGACCTGCATGCGCTCATGCAGGCCCTCCGTGAGCGCCGCCTCCAGCTCATGCACGAGCCGGGGCAGGTTCCCGTGCGCGGTGACGACATCGTGGGAAAGGAAGGCAGCCATCGCGCGCTCCCCGCCTACAGCGTCGCGAGGACTTCCTTCAGGTGGCCGATGAACGACTGGACCTGCTCCGTGGGCAGGTCCCCTCGCAGCATGAGGCGGATGCCCGCCTTCCCCACGGGCACGATGGGGAAGAAGACCGCGGAGCAGTAGAAGCCCCGCTTGTAGAGCTCGCGCGAGAGCTTCACGGCCTTGTCCTGTTCTCCCACCTCCACGACCTTGATGTGCAGGCCGTCGCCGCGCTGCTCGGTCTGGATGTGCTCGTCGAACAGGGCGATGTTCCGGCGGAGCTGCTCCTGCCGCTTCGCCAGCTCCGGGCTGCGGTGGACCTTGATGCTCCCCATGGAGGTGCCGATGGCCGCCGTCCGCAGGCTCTGGGACCAGCCCATGGGGCCCGTCCGGTAGAGGAAGTCCTTGTGCTTGCGGGAGCCCAGCATCGCGATGCCGCCCGTGCTGCCGAACGCCTTGGCGATGGAGGCGATGATCAGCGTGCGGTCGTTCATCCCGCGCAGCCGCGAGCGGATGTAGCCCTCGCCGTTCTTCCCCTGCGTGGAGAGCGAGTGCGAGTCGTCGAGGTAGAGGAAGAGCCCGTACTTCTCCTGGAGCGTGAGCAGCGCCTGGAGGTCCGTCGCTCCGCCCGTGGAGTAGACGCCGTCGCACACGTACGCCACGCGCGGATACTTCCGGCAGACGTCCTCCAGGTAGTTCATGTCGTTGTGCGGGGCGTTCAGCACCCGCGTCTCGTCCGCGACGATGGGCTTCACGAACGCCATGGAGAAGTGCGCGAACTTGTCGAACACCATCACCAGCGGCTCGCTGTCCGTCAGGTGCCCCGACCCGAGCACCGGCAGGATGGCCGCCGTGAGCGCGCTGGAGGTGACGGCGGGGAGCACCGGCCCACCGAAGAGGTCCGCGAGCTGCAACTCCAGCTCCTCCATCAGGCCCAGCCGGATGCGGAACTCCGCCATCGACAGGCCGGTGATGCCCGCGTTTTTCAGCGCGTCGATGCCGCCCTGGAGGACGTCCGGGTGGCTGTTGAGCCCCAGGTAGGAGCAGGAGCACAGGTTGGCGAACTCGTGCCCGGTGTCCACCTCGCGCATCCGGTTCTGGCCGTTCACCGCCTCCACGCGGATGTCGAGCATGTTCGCCTCCCGGGCCACGGCCCAGGCGCTCTCGCTCGCGGGGATCATCTTCTGGTTGTTGCGGTGCAGGTGGGGACCCATCACCGCGTCGTTGGGCGTCGTCACTTCCGCGCTCCCGTCTTGTCGGTCACGAACTGGCCGATGCGCTGGAGCGCCTCACGGCCGCTGCTGAGGCGGTGGAAGTGCAGGTGCCAGACGTGGACCATGTCGGGCCACTCCTCGAACGTGACGTCCACGCCCTGGGCCTGGGCCTTCTTCGCCATCGCCTGCGAGTCGCTGAAGAGCAGCTCCCGCTCGCCCACCTGGATGAGCAGGGGAGGGAAGCCGGTGAGGTCCGCGTGGATGGGTGAAATCGTGGGCTGCCGCGCGTCCTGTCCGTTGAGGTAGTGCCGGGCGACCTCCTCCACCACCTTGCGCTGGACGAGCGCGTCCGCCTTCTCGCGCGTCTCGTAGCTCTCGCCCTGGATGCCCAGGTTGAACCACGAAGAGATGCACACCAGGGCGCCCGCGAGCGGAAGCCCCTTGGCCCGTGCGTTGACCTGCATGGAGACCACCAGGCCGCCACCCGCGGAGTCCCCCGCGATGGAGATGTGGCCGGGCTTGAACCCGCGCTCCAGCAGCCAGCGGTACGCGCTGGTCGCGTCGTCCAGCGCGGCCGGGAAGGGGTGCTCAGGTGCCCGGCGGTAGTCGAGCTGGAGCACCCGGCAGCGAGCCTGCCGCGCCAGCTCCGCGGCCATGTGCCCATGGCTCACGAGCGAGCCGAAGACGAACCCGCCGCCGTGCAGGAAGAGGAGGGCGCGGCCCTGATCGCACTCCGGCGGCGTGAGCCACTGGGCACGGACGCCGTTCACGCTGACGGGCTCCACCGCGATGTCCGAGGCGACAGGCAGCCCGAGCGAATCGTAGTGGACCCGCGCCGCTTCATAGCCGTCCGGCCAGGGCCGGGCGTCCAGGTACGCGAGCAGCTCCTTCATCTCCGCCGCGTTGCGCTCCGCGTGCTGTCGCGAGGTCATGCCCGCACCTCGATGATGTTCGGGTACGGGTTGAGTTCGCCGCTGACGAAGCGGGTGATGTTGGCGTCGTCCTTGTGGTTCGTCGCCTTCTCCAGCGACAGGCCGTAGTAGTCGTACCAGCGACGGAGGTCGTCGGTGCCCGCGACCTGGAACTCGACGTGCCGGATGGGGCGCTTCGCGGCCTTGCTCGCGTCGGTGAGAGATGGCTGGGTGGCCGCGTGGGCGAGCCCGCCCACCACCTCGTTGTGGAGGACGATCATCACGATGTCGTTCTCCAGGTCGAGCTTCAGCGCGAACGAGTAGTCGCGCAGGATCTCCTCGGAGAACTCCGCCTTCACGGCGACGTTGTAGTTGTTGGGGATGTTCTCGATGAGCGAGCGCGGGTCCAGGCCCTTGTCCTGGCAGAACCGGCGCGTGTCGCAGATCATCGGCATGCCGCCGCTGATGTTCTGGTTGGGGCCGTAGAGGTTCGCGATGAACGGCGTCGCCGAGTCGAAGTGGACGCACTTCGTGGTGACGAACTCGCGGCTCTCCGTGTGGTCGCTGTTGGGCGTGAAGTTGCGGTTCTTGTTGAACCCGTCCACGTCCATCTTGGCCACGCGGTCGTAGGCGATGGGCGTGGGGCTGTAGCGGGCCAGGTCGAAGCGCGGCGCGATCGCCCGGAAGATGCCCTCCAGGTAGTCGCGGGCCAGCGCGGCGCCGGACTCGGTGTGGAGGTCCAGCCCGCGATCCGCGAGCAGCTTGTTCACGCCGAACACCACCGCGAACCCGTTCTTCTTCTCCACGGCCTCCACCACGGCGTCGAGCAGCGCGCCGGCCGGAGCCGCCGAGCGGCCTTCACCCAGGTCCGCCGGGAAGGTGGAGACGTTGATGAACGAATCCTTGAGACGGCTCGGATCGAGTCTTTTCATGGCTGTCCAGGGGATGAGGGGGAATGGAGCGGCAGCCGATAGTCAGGCAACGGCCGCGATGTCTGTCTTGATATACTGATGCAAAAGTCTGGCGTCAACCCGCCCTGGATTTTGATGTTGACAGTGTTTGTGGATGGGGCGCGCAGCTTGAAATCATATCGGCCGCCTCAAGGCTCCGGAACGACGCTCCCAGGAGGGCGGTATCGGCCTCTCGATGAAACCCCTTGAATACGTCAGGTAGGATCCTGTTGGTGCCTTCGCGTGTCGGCCTGGATGTGTGTGATTTGGCTGGTCGTGGACGCATCCGGGTCATGGCTTTACATTGATTGACAATGCGGAAAGGGAAACTGGATGGGATCGCGCCGGTGGCGATCTCTGGTTTTGCGTTTGTGTTGCCGGGTGCTCGCACCCTCGATGAACTGGCGGAGGTGCTCCACGGGGGGAAGACGACGTATGGCCAGTGGCCGGAGGAGCGCATTCCCCGGGCCCTGTATCTGGATCCCTCGGCGGCCGTGGGCGCGGCCCGGACCTCCACGCTGCTGGGCGGCGTCGTGGAGGACGCCTCTCAACAGCGGTGGGTGGTGGAGACGGCGCACCGGGCCCTGGAGTCGGCGGGGCTGGCCCCAGGCTCACTGGGTGGGCAGCCCGTCCCGGTGTTCCTGGCGCACTCACGCGGTGGCGGGCACGGGCTCTACGACGCCGCGGTGCTGGCCGTGGCGGATCAGCTCCAGCCGTACCTCGTGCACGGCGCGCATCCGAATGAGTTCTCCCATCAGGAGCTGACGGACCTCACCCGGAAGGTGCGCCAGTCGCTCCGGGATTCGTTCGGGCCGGACTTCGTGGAGGACCCGAGGGAGCGCGCCACGCATCGGCTCGCGAGCGCCATCGCGGAGGCGCTGGGCACCACGGAGAAGGCGCTGCTCGTGGACGGGAACTGCACCGGCGGTCTGGCCGCGATCGAACTGGCGGCGCGGGAACTCGCGAAGGGAGCGCCGTGGGCCATCGCGGGCGCGCTGTCCTACGTCGACACGGTGAACCAGGTCCTCTATTCGAACTCACGCCTCCTGTCGTCCGAGGGCTGCTTCCCGTTCGCCCAGAAGGGGAACGGCACGGTCATCTCCGATGGCGTGGTGCTGCTGGTGCTCACGAGCCTGGAGCGGGCGACGCAGGAGCGGCTCCCCATCCACGGGGTGATCCGCGGCGTCGGCGGGGCGAACGACGGCGCGGCGGAGGCGTACATGCTGGTCCCGAATCCGCGCGGCCACGGGCTGGCGGTGGGGCGTGCGCTCGACCAGGCAGGCGTGGAGCCTCGGGAGCTGGGGGTGATCCTCGCGCACGGCACGGGGACGCGGGCCGGTGACGCCGTGGAGGCGAAGGTCTTCGATCGCGCGCTGAAGGCGCATGGTGAGGAGGCCCGACCCGCGTCGCCGGTGCCCGTGATGTCGATCAAGGGGAACCTGGGGCATGCGAAGGAGGCTTCCGGGCTGGCGAACCTGATCGCGCTGCTCGCCTTGTTCGAGTCCGGAGCCATTCCGGGGCCGGTGCACGGGGACAAGCCCCGGAGCCTGCTCGAACCCGGAGGGGTCATCGAGGTCGAGAAGACCGCCCGGCCGTGGCCAGCGGGCGAGCAGCCGCGCATGGGAGGCGTCAGCGCCATCGCGAGCGGAGGCCAGAACTACCACGCGGTGGTGGAGGACCGGCCTTCCCCTGTGCGAGCCCAGGCGTTGCTGCGAAGTACGCGGAGACATCCCGCGAGGAGCGACGAGCCCATCGCCATCGTTGGGATGGCCGGTGCGTTCGCGGACGCGTCCGACCTGAGCACGCTGTGGACGAACCTGCTCCACGGCCGCCGAGCCTTCCGGAGGCTGCCGTTCGGGCTCGGGGCGCCGCTGGACCTGGACGCGTCCCGGTTCACGGGCAACGCCAGCCAGTACGGCGAACGACCGGCCGACATCCTCCGGCATGATCCGCTGCACTACCTGCTGGTGGACCTGGCGCGAAGCGCGGCAGCGAAGGTCTCCATCGAACGGGGAAGCAACATCCCGGTGGTCGTCTCCGCGGAGCACTGCAGCGAGTACGGACTGCGCCAGGTCGCCGCCGCACGTCTGCCGGAGATAGAGGAGCACCTCCAGCGCGTGTTGCGCGAGACGGGCAAGGACCTCAAGGGAGTGGCCCGGACCGTGCGCGCGGCGATGAAGCGCCTGTCGAGCGACCTGCCGGAGCTGTGGGCCGGCAGCCTGTTCAACCTGTCGCCCAGCTTCATGGCGGCGAGGATCGCCCGAGCGTTCGACCTGACCGGCCCCACCTGCGCCATCGAAGCCGGAGGCGCGGCGGCGTCCATCGGAGGTCTGGAGGTCGCATGCGCCCGGTTGTCGTCGCGTGAAGCAGACGCGGTGTTCTGGGCGACCGCGGACATGCGGCTCGGAGTCACGCGCATGGCCGACGAAGGCGCGATGGGGCTCCTGTCCCAACGGGACACACCGACCGTGTTCGACGCGGCGTCCGACGGGTACCTGCCTGGGGAAGGCGCCACGGTGTGCCTGCTGCGACGGTTGTCGGACGCGAGGGAACGGGGGGACCCGGTGCTCGGGATCATCCGTGCGGTAGGAAGCGCGTTCGGAACGCCCGAGGACCACGGGCTCGTCTCCGAGCCCGCGATGAGCCTGGCCATCCGCCGTGCCTGGTCACGGTGTGACGTGTCGGCGGACGCGCTCGCCTTCGTGGAGTGTTTCGGCAGTGGGCATCCCGCCAGCGACCGCGCGGAGCTCGCGGCCCTGGGACGGACGCTCGGGACCGCGCGAGCCCGGCCGCTTCCGCTGGGAGCCGTCATGCCGAACATCGGTCACACCGGTGCCGCCGCCGGAGCCGCGAGCCTGATGAAGGCACTGTTCACGCTGGCCGCGAAGCGGGTGCCGGCGACCCTGGGCGTGACGACCCCGCTCGTTGGCGCGGCCGACAACCTCCGCGCCTGCACGGAGCCGCAAGATCTGAAGGAGGCGCGCTTCGCGGGCGTCAACGCCGCGGGAAGCGGAGGCACCCACTACCACGTCGTGCTCGAAGCCGGGCCCGACCTCCAGGTCCCGTGTCTCAACGCCAGGGAGGCAGCGTGAGCACATCAGGAGACGGTGCTCCTCCTTCCAGAGTGGAGCCATCCGTGAAGGGGGAGCCACTTGTTGCACCGGAGGAGGTCCTGGCGCGGCTGGCCATGGAGCTCCATGCACGGATCCCGATGACGAAGTTCCTCGGGATCTACTTCGAGGTCTTCGAGCCCGGACGCATCGTGCTCGGGGCGCCGCTGGGGCCTTCGCTCAACCACCGGGGCACGGCCTTCGGTCCCGGGGTGTTCACCTCCGCGGGGCTCGCTCCCTGGCTGCTGCTCGTGCGAGCAGCGTGGGCGGAGCGGCTCGCCGTGCAGATCCTCCTTCGCCGCTGCGAGTTCGCCATCCACCGGCCCATCACCTGTGACTACCGGGCACGCTGCGACACGTTGCCCGCGATGGAAGCGGACACGCTTCGTCAGGGAGGCAAGGTGCGGCTCACGGCGACGTCGCAGGTCTTCATCGACGAGGGCGAGCCCGCCGCGACCTACACGGCGCACTTCACGTTGCTGGGCCAGCCTGCATCCACCGGGACGGGGGAGGGCGATCTGGCTTTGCCCTTCCCGGAGGCATGGCGGACGTGATCTACCGCAAGCTTGGCGGCATCGATGTATCGGTCTTCGCGTTGGGGGCGGCCAACTTCGGGGGCATCGGAAGCTCCAGGAAGCTGCTGGGGCAGGGGGAGACCGAAGCCGAAGCGCACGCGCTCCTGGATCGCGCGGTGGCACTCGGCATCAACCTCATCGACACGGCGGGTACCTACGCGGACGGCGCCAGTGAGGCCATCATCGGGGCGTGGCTGGCGTCGCGCGGCGCCGCGATGCGGGACCGGGTGCTCATCTCCTCCAAGGTGGGCCTTCGCGGCGGGCTCGGGCGGAAGCACGTGTTCGCGGAGGTGGACCGGTCGCTCGCACGGCTCCGCGTCGACACGCTCGACTTCTTCCTGGCGCATGTGCCGGACCCTGCCACGCCGTGGGACGACGTCCTGGACACCTTCCAGTCCTTGGTGAGGGCGGGCAAGGTCCGCCGCTTCGGCCTGTCGAACGTGACCGCGAGCGATCTCTTGCGCCGTGCTGCTCCGCGCTCAGGCGGCCCGGTGGGGTTCGGCTGGATCCAGAACCGCTTCAACCTGCTCGAACAGGATGACGCACACAACGGCGTGCTGGAGTCCTGCGCGAAGCTGGGGCTCCAGTACACGCCCTATTCACCACTGGCGGGCGGCCTGCTGAGCGGCAGGTACGCCATCGCGGGTGACATTCCGGAGGGCACGCGCATCGGACAGCGCAGGGACCTCTACGCGAAGGCCTGGACTCCGGAGAACGCGGCCCGCGTCGAACAGCTCAAGGCGAAGGCCGCCGCCCACGCGCTGTCACCGTCGGGCCTGGCCACCTGGTGGCTGGTGCACTGCCCCTTCGTGACGTCGATCCTCGTCGGTGCGCGCAGCCCGGAGCAGCTCGAACAACTGGTGACCGAGGCGTCACGCCTGCCCGCGAACGACGGCCTCTGGCGAAGCCTCACGGCCCCTTCCACCCAGGAGTGACGACATGCGAGCGATTGTCTGCGGGACGTGGGGTGGGCCCGAGCAGCTCACCCTCGCGGAGGTCCCCGAGCCCGTCCCGAAGCCCGATGAGGTGAAGATCGACGTGCACGCCTGCAGCGTGAACTTCGCCGACCTCCTCATGATTGGAGGGACCTATCAGACCCGGCCCGCGCTGCCCTTCGTCCCAGGCCTGGAGGCAGCGGGCACCATCGCCAGCGCGCCCGAAGGCTCGGGCTTCCAGCCCGGAGACCGCGTCGTGGCCATCCTGTGGCACGGAGGCTATGCCGAGCAGGCAGTGGCCTCCGTGAGGGAGACCTTCCTGCTGCCGGCAGGCGTCTCCTTCGACGTCGCCGCAGCACTGACCAGCGCCTACGCGAGCACGGCCCTGGCGCTGATCCGCGTCGCCCACCTGAAGCCCTCGGAGGTGCTCCTCGTGCTGGGCGCCAGTGGGGGCGTGGGGCTCGCGGCCGTGCAGCTGGGCAAGGCACTGGGGGCCACCGTCATCGCGGTCGCGAGCACGCCGGACAAGCTCGCCATCGCGCGTGAAGCGGGCGCGGACCACGTCATCCGCCACACGGACGGAGCCTGGAAGGAGCAGATCCTCGCCGCCGCGGGGTCCTCCGGTGTGAGCGTCTGCTTCGATCCGGTCGGGGGCCCGCTCTTCGACCCGGCGCTCTCGACGCTGGGTTGGGGAGGCCGCTACGTCCTCGTGGGCTTCGCGGCGGGACAGGTCCCGAACATTCCCGCCAACCGGCTGCTCGTGAAGCACCGCGCGGTGCTGGGGTCGTCGTTGCGCTACTTCCGCTACCACGACCCGGCGGCGCTCCGCGAAACCATGGAGCAGCTCTTCGCCTGGCATGCGCAGGGCCGCATCCTCCCGCGCATCACGGTGCGCCTCCCACTGGAGCGGACCGCCGACGGCCTGCGCACCCTCGCGGAGCGACGCGCCATCGGCAAGGTCGTGGTCCACATGCGGGAACCCGGCGCTACGTGAACGAGCGGGGCAGTCCCAGCACGTGCTGGCTGATGTACGACAGGGCCATGTTCCGGCTCACGGGGGCGTTGATGAACAGGCGCACCTCGCGGAACTTGCGCTCCACGTCGTACTCCTCCGCGAAGCCGTAGCCGCCGTAGGTGTCCATGCAGGCATTGGCGGCCTCCCAGGCGGCTTCCGCGGCCAGGTACTTCGCCATGTTCGCCTCGGCTCCGCAGGGCTGGTGGCCGTCGAAGAGCGTCGCGGCCTGCTCCGTCAGCAGGGACGCGGCCGTGAGCGCCGTGTGCGCCTTCGCGATGGGGAACTGCACGCCCTGATTGGCCCCAATGGCCTTGCCGAACACGACGCGCTCCTGCGCATAGGTGACGGCCTTCTCGATGAACCAGCGGCCATCTCCAATCGCCTCCGAGGCGACCAGCACCCGCTCCGCGTTCATGCCATCCAGGATGTACGAGAAGCCCTTGCCCTCTTCGCCGATCAGCCCCTCGACGGGCACTTCGACGTTCTCGAGGAACAGCGCGTTCGTTGCATGGTTGAGCATGGTCCGGATGGGACGGACCTCCAGCCCCTGCGTCTTGCGCAGGTCGAGCAGGAACACGCTCATCCCATCCGTCTTCTTGCGCACCTCCGCGCGGGGCGTCGTCCGAGCGAGCAGGAGCATCAGGTCGGACTGGAGCACGCGCGAGATGAAGATCTTCTGCCCGTTCACGACGTAGCGGTCGCCGCGCCGGACCGCCGTCGTCTCGATGGCGGTGGTGTCCGAGCCCGAGTTCGGCTCTGTCACCGCGAACGCCTGGAGCCGCAGACGGCCCGCGGCGATCTCCGGAAGGTACCGCTGCTTCTGCTCCGCGGAGCCGTGCCGCAGGAGCACGTTCATCACATACATCTGCGCATGACACGCGGACGCGTTCCCGCCGAAGTGGTTGATCTCCCCCAGCACGACCGCCGCTTCGCGCAGGCCCAGCCCCGCGCCGCCGTACTCGGCGGGGATGAGCGCGGCCAGCAGTCCGGCCTCCGTGAGGGCCTTGACGAAGTCGTGAGGGTATTCACGCTCCGCGTCGAGGGTGCGCCAGTACTTCGGGGGGAAGCGGTTGCAGAGGGCACGCACGGACGCGCGGATCGCGTCCCGTGTCTCGGTGGAGTCCATGCGCGAAGGATGTCCGTCCCCTCGTGCTGACTCCAGGACAGGCCAGGTCCGCGCCAGCGCAACGCGCGAGTCCACCCCCGGGGTCCGTTGGAGTAGAATCCCCGGCTCCATGGAGCGGACCGGCGCGGCGGCGATCATCATTGGCAACGAGGTCCTCACCGCGAAGGTGAAGGACGAGAACGGCCCCCACCTCATCCAGCGGCTGCGGGAGCTGGGCATCCCGCTCGTCTCGGTGGAGACCATCCTGGACGACGTGGACGCCATCGTGGACGCGGTGTCCCGCGCCCGGCGCAAGGCCCGCTACGTCTTCACCAGCGGAGGCATTGGCCCCACCCATGACGACGTCACGGTGCGCGCGGTGGCGCTCGCGCTGGGCCGGCCCGTGGTGCGCCTGCCGGAGATGGTGTCGGCCATCCAGGCCCGCGCCGGCACGTCGCCCGTGACGCCGGAGTCCCTGCGCCTGGCGGACGCCCCCGAGGGCGCCGTGCTCCTGGCCCAGCCGGGCATGTGGTTCCCCGTGCTGACGGTGGGGGACATGTTCCTGCTGCCCGGAGTGCCACAGCTCTTCCGGCTGCAGCTGGAGACGGTGCTCTCACGGCTGAGCGGCACGCCGGTGCACCTGGTCAACCTGTACTTCAACCTGGGCGAGAGCGCCCTGGCCGCCGTGCTGGACCGCGTGGCGCTGGACATGCCCCACGTGGCCATCGGCTCCTATCCCGTGTTCGACGCGGCCATGGACTACCGCGTGAAGGTGACGGTGGAGGCCCCGGAGCGTGCCCACGTGGACGACGCCGTGGGCCGGCTGCTCGCGGGGTTCCCGGCGGACGCGCTGGTCCGCCGGGGGTAGCCCGGGGCGCGGGGACGACTACAGCGACAGGCCGATGCGCTGACGCAGGCGGAAGAAGTCGTCCGTCAGCAGCCACGACAGCAGGGCCTTCAGGTCCGCGCGCTCGCGCACCGCCTGGAGGATGCCGTCGGTGGTGCCGTCCTGGCGGTTGGCCACGATGTTCGGATCCTCGCGCAACACCATGGTGAGGCCCACGGACGGGTCGCCGCAGACGAGCAGGCCCGCGCGGTCCGCGGAGAAGCCGAGCGCGTCCACCACCGTCGCCACGTCGATCTTCTGCTGCTCGGACAGCGTCTGCGCGGGGCCTTCCGAGGCCTTCATCGCCTTGCGGCTGAAGGCCTTCTTGAGCTGCTTCGTCGTCTCGTCGTTGCGCCGGCCCAGGCCGTTGAACTGCTGCACGTGGACGCGGATGGCGTTGCCGAACAGGTCCACCGTCTCGCCCTGGGACAGCTTGGAGAGGACGGCCGTCTTGTTGAACAGGCCCAGCACCGCCTTGCCGATGAGGAACTTCTGCTCACGGGCGTTGAAGCGGCGCACCACGTCCTGGCCCACGCACAGGGACAGGGGCTCCGTCGTCTCCGGCTGCAACATGCCGCGCCGGGCGAGGTAGACCTCGAACTCCTCCACGCCGAAGGTCTGCGCCACCGCGCGCACGGCCTTGTACACGGCCGAGTCCGGCTTGAGCTTGTCCTGCTTCGGGTTGACGCCGAGCATCTCGAACTGCGGCGGGTACACCTTGCCCAGGTGCTCACCCATGGCGCGCAGCAGGTCCGTCAGCGGGCCGCGCGCGGCCGGGTGCATGAGGACGGTGTCCACGTCCGCGGCGGGCAGCGCTTCACGCGGCTCCTGCGGCTGCCGTGCGCGGGCCTCCGAGTAGAAGGCCTGCTCCACCTCGTTGGTGGCGCGCATGAAGGTCAGCACCGCGGCGACGGCGAACGCCTTGTCCTGCTGCTTCTGGGCGTCCCACAGCTTGAACAGCGCATGCAGGCTGTCCACGCGAGCGGGGTCCTGGCGCAAAATCTGCCGGTGCTCCTCGATGGCGAGCGGGAAGCTGGTCATGTCGCGGCCATACAGGTCCGCCAGCGCGGCGCGGGCCCCGAGGTTCTGCGGATCCTGCTCCACGAGCTGGCGGTAGATGACGGTGGCGCGAGCCGGCTCCGTCAGCGGGCCCGCGTAGAAGCTCGCCACGCGCATGCGCAGGGACACCGCGCGCTTGACGTCCGTGGACGCGGTGGCGGCGGCCTGGGCCTCCAGCATCTGCGCCAGCTCCGGCAGGTTGCGCTGGCGCTCGTAGAGGGCCACCAGCCGGTCCACCAGCGCGGGCTCGCCCGGCGTCAGCTCCAGCGCCTTCTTGTAGAGCGCCGTGGCGGAGGCGACGTCGCCCAGGCCCTCTTCGTGGATGCGCGCCAGCTCCACGGTGAAGCGCGCGCGGGCGTCGTTGGGCAGGTCCTGATCCAACAGCCGCCGCAGGCAGTCCACCGCGCCGCCGAAGTTGCGGCCCTGCGCGTACACCGTGGCCAGCCGCTCCAGCGCCTCCGGGTGGCGGGGCAGGGTGGCCAGCGCCGTCTGGAGGTGCGCCGCCGCGCGGCCCGGGTCGTTGAGGTGCTGCTGGTAGAGCGCGCCCAGCGTCAGGTGGTGCTGCGCGAGCACGCGAGGATCCCCGCCCTGCTGCACGCGCTGGCCGAGCATCTGCGCGGCCTCCGCGTACTGCTGCGCCTCCAGGAGGAGCAGGCCGCGAGTCTCCAGCGCGTCGGGGAAGCCGGGCCGGGCCGCCAGGGCCTTCTCCAGCACCGCGAGCGCGCGAGCCCGGTCACCCAGGGCCACGTTGTGCAAGCGGGCCGCGGTGACGTACGCCGCCGCGGCGGCCTCCGCGTCGCGCTGCGCGAGCCGGGCCTCCGCGCGCCGCTCGTGCAGGGCCGCGAGGTCGGAGGAACCGCCGCGCTGCGCGAGCAGCTCCTCCAGGCCGGTGGCCGCGCCCGGGTGCAGCGGATCGCGCTCCAGCGCCAGGCGGTAGAGGGCCGCGGCGCCGTCGGGGTCATTGAGCTTCTGGGCCGCGAGCTTCGCGGCGGCGACGAAGCCCTCGATGGCGCTCTTGGTGTCGCGGCTCGCGCGGGCCTCGGTCTCCATCATGGCGCGCGCGGTGGCGAAGTCGCCCCGGCGCAGGGCCACGCGGCGGGCGCCCTGGAGCGCGGGGAGGCACTGCGCCTGGAGCTCCAGCGCCTGCTGGTACAGCGCGGCGGCCTGCTCCTGGTCGGGGTTCTTCTCCGCCAGCTCGGCGGCGCGCAGGAGCAGCTCCAGCGCCTCCGTGGCGTCGGTGGTGACGGCCAGCCGCATGCCGTACATGCGCGACAGGGCGGCGGTGTCACCGCTCTGGCGCAGCACGCGCTCCAGGCCGAAGGCGAGGCGCGCGTCGGAGGGGTCCGCGTCGAAGGCGCGCTGGTAGACCTCCAGGGTGCGCTCGGAGGGCGGGCCCTTCTCCTGATCCGCGGCGGCCAGGATGCGCAGGGCGCTGGACAGGCGCGTGTCGGTGACGCGCTCGGCGATGCGGGCGCGCAGCTCCGCGCGGCGGACGCGGTCCGACACGCGGATGCGCTCCAGCAGCATGAGGGCGGTGAGGTTGCCGGGCTCCAGGCCCAGCACGGACTCGCAGCACTGCGCGGCGCGGGACGGCTCCTGGAAGCGGTCCAGGTACAGCCGCGCGAGCTTGAGGTACGCGGTCACCTTGGCCGCGGGCGTCTGGCCCACCTGCGTCTCGCGGTCGAGGATGGACACCAGCTCCTTCACGTTGTCCTGCGCGACGTACAGGCGCTCCAGCGCGCGCAGCGTGGCGGCGTGGCCCGGCGTGAGGCGCAGGACTTCCTGATAGCCCTCGATGGCCAGCTCCGGGCGGCCCAGCTGGTCCTCCCAGATGGCGGCGGCCTGGTACATCGCGTTGGCGCGCTCCAGCGGATCCGTGCGGTTGGCGGCGTCCGCGCGGAGCACCTCCACGAGGCTCTCCCAGGCACCGTGGGCCCGGTGGATGCGAGCGAGCGCGCGCAGCGCCGGGAAGTAGCTGGGCGCCAGCATCAGCGCCTCCTGGTACGACGCGAGCGCCTCGTTCTCCTGCTTGAGGCGGTGCTCGTACAGCTCGCCGATCTTGTAGATGAGCGCGGCGGCCGCGTCGGTGGACGGAGAGATCTCCGACTCCGCGCGGTACATGTCGATGAGCTTCTCCCACCGGCCGTCCTGCGCGTACAGCCGGCCCAGGGCCTTGAGCGCGGGCAGGTACGAGGGCGACAGCGCGAGCACGCGCTCATACGCGGTGATGGCGCCCACGCGGTCCTTCAGGTGCTCGTCGAGGATCTCCGCGTTGCGGTGGAGCAGCGACAGGACCTGCTTGGTGTCTCCGGCGAACGACGCCTCCAGGTCGTTGGTCTCCAGCAGCTCACGGAAGCGCCCGGCGCGCTCGTAGAGGCGGGCCAGGTTGCGCAGCGTGGGCAGGTGATCCGACGCCAGGTCGAGGATGCGCTTCATGCACTCGATGGCGTGGTCCAGGTCCCCGAGGCGGTCCTCGTAGATGACCGCCATCTTGTTGAGCGTGGTGATGACCTGATCGCGGTCGGACGTCTGGAGCAGGTCCTGCTCGAACATCTGGACCAGCTCAGCGAAGCGGCCCTGGCGCTCGTAGAGGCGGGTGAGGGCCTTCTGCGCGGGGAGGTAGCCCGGCTGGAGCTGGAGGCACGCGTTGTAGCGAGCAATGGCGTCCTCCTGGCGGCCCAGGCGCTCTTCCAGGATCTCGGCCGCCTTGTACATGCGAGCGGCCTTGCCCTTGGCGTCCTCGGCGGCGGTGACCTCCGCATCGAAGACAGCGACGAGCCCTTCCCAGTTCTGCATCCGGTACGACAGCTTGCCCAGGCCCGCGAGCGCGGCGGCATGGCTGGGGATGCGGGCGAGGATGGCCTGGTAGCGGGCGGCGGCCTCCTGGTCGCGCTTGAGGTCGTCCTCGTACAGCGCGGCGAGGCGCAGGTTGATGGCGACGAGCTCGCTCTCGTCGTTGATGGAGCCCACCCACGCGAGCAGCACGTCGGCCAGCTCCTCGAAGCGGCCCTGGGTCTCGTAGATGCCGGCGAGCGCGCTCAACACGAGCGGCTCGTTCGGGCTCACGCGCCGGGCGGCGAGCAGCGCGGACAGGGCATCGTCCTTGCGGCCCAGGCGATCATGGACCTTGGCGATGTGGAGGTACGCGGGAGCGCCCTGGGAGCCCTGGCCCTCGGCCTCGGAGAAGAGGGCGGAGAGGAGTTCGTCGGTGCGGCCCTCGCGTTCGGCGACGCGCTTGATGGCGGCCTGGAGCAGCGGGTCGGAGCGGTCGAGCGCGAACGCCTCACGGAACGCAGCGGCTGCGGCCTCCTTCTGCTTGAGGCGCTCCTCCAGGAGCATGCCCGCGGAGGTGAGGTAGTGGGCGCGAAGGGAGGGAGGAACGACGGCGGTGGCGAGCAGCCGGTAGATCTCCACCAGCGCGCCCGCGTCATTGCGCGCGGCGTAGACGGACTCGAGCTGGGTGAGGAGGGTGACGTCGGTGGGCTTGCGGTCCAGCGCCTGGCGCAGGGCATCCGCGGCGTCGTTGTCGCGCGACAGGCGCTCCTCGAGGATCTGCCCCTTCTCGAAGAGGAGAGACGCCTGCTGGCGAGGATCCTCGGAGGCGCCGAGCTCCGCGTCGATGAGCTGCACGACCATCTGCCAGTTGCCGACGTCCGCGAAGAGGCGGCGGGCGGCGCGGATGTTGGCGAGGAACCGGGGCGCCAGCTTGTACGCGTTCTGGAACGCGACCGCGGCGTTGCGAGGGTTCTTGAGCGGCTCTTCCCAGAGCAGGCCGACCTCATGAAACAGGAGGGCAGCGGTCTGCGGCTCGGTGGTGGCGAGCGCCTTGGCCTCGCGCTCCATGGAAGCGATGCGCTCGCGGGCATCGTCCTCGGCGCTGGCC
>NZ_RAWC01000084.1:0-33462 GCF_003611685.1 Corallococcus sp. CA049B
GCGCGATGAGGTGGCCATCGAGCTCCACGCCCGCGTCACCCTGGCGGTCGGTGGCGACGGGGAAGGGGAGCTGCGGGGAGAGCCAGCGCAGGTTGGGGGAGCGGGCGCGCAGGCCGAGCAGGCGCTTGAGGCCGGTCGCGGCGCGGCGGGGGGCGCGGGCCGCTTCGGCGAGGGCGGCGGCACCGACGAGGAACTCTCCGGCGCTGTTCACCGCGATGACGGAGGGAAGGCCCGAGCCGTCGGTGCCGGGGAGGGGGATGGGCGTGGCGACGCCGTCGATGAACGCGGCGACGCGAGCGTGCGAAGTGCCCACGTCGATGCCGAGCACGACCTCCGCCGCCGCGGGCGGGGTGACGGGAACGGCGGGAGCCAGGTCGAAGAACGTGCGGCGGCGGCTGCGCGCGGTGCTCTGTGTGTCAGTGGAAGGCGGCGGCCCGGCTTCGTCGGTCCGTGGGGGCGGGAGCGCGATGGAGGTCTGGGACGGCGGCTGTGGTTCGGCCGTGCTGGCTTCGCTGGAGCCCGGGGAGGCTGCCGCCGATGGTTGTCCCGACGTCGCGCTGATGGGCGAGGCGGCTTCGCTGGAGAGCCGAGAGTCTTCGGCGGCCGATGGTTGTCCCGACGCCGCGCTGATGGGCGCGGTGGCTTCGCTGGCGCGCGGGGAATCTGTCGCGGCCGATGGCTGTCCTGACGTCGCGCTGATGGGCGCGGTGGCTTCGCTTGAGCGGGGGGAGTCTGTCGCGGTCGATGGTTGTCCCGACGCCGCGATGATGGGCGCGGTGGCTTCGCTTGAGCGGGGGGAGTCTGTCGCGGCCGATGGTTGTCCCGACGTCGCGCTGATGGGCGCGGCGGCTTCGCTGGAGCGCGGGGATTCTATCGCGGCCGTTGCTTGAGGCAGCGGTTGCTCCGACGCCGCGCTGATGGGCGAGGCGGCTTCGCTGGAGCGCGGGGATTCTATCGCGGCCGTTGCTTGAGGCAGCGGTTGCTCCGACGCCGCGCTGATGGGCGCGGTGGCTTCGCTGGCGCGCGGGGATTCTGTCGCGACCGTTGCTTGGGGCTGCGGTTGCTCCGACGCCGCGCTGATGGGGGCGGCGGATTCGCTCGCGCCAGAAGACTCTGTCGCGGCCGATGCGCGTGGAAGAGGCTGTTCCGAAACCGCGCTGATGGTAGCGGCGGCTTCGCTGTCGCGTGGCGACTCTGTCGCGGCCGATGCTTGAGGATGCGGTTGTTCCGAAACCGCGTTGATGGGCGCGGCGGCTTCGCTGGAGAGCCGAGAGTCTTCGGCGGCCGATGGCTGTCCTGACGCCGCGTTGATGGGCGAGGCGGCTTCGCTGGAACGAGGCGACTGCTCCGTGGGGGAGGCCTGCTGCGAAGACGTACCGACCTGTGCGGTGGTCTCGCTGGCGGCGGCGGACTGTGGCTCGGCGGAGATCAGCGCAGGCGGTTGTTCCGAAGTCGAGCTGTCCGCGCCGGAGGCCTCGTTGTTCCGTGTGGGCTGCGCCGCGGTGGATTCCCGCGGCGATTGCTCGTCGGCCGGGCTGACCGGAGTGGTGGCTTCGTTGCCGCTGGGAGCACTCGCTTCGGTGTGCTGTGTGGCTTCGCCCGAAGCGACCGGTGACGCGGAGTCGCTGGTGGAGACCTGGAGCGGCGTCGACTCCTCAGCGGGCGGCTCCGTGTCGGAAGCGAGCTCATTCGAGGAGGACACGACCGACGGGGTGGACACCGTCGGAGCCGGAGTCTCCTCGGACGTCACCGTGGCCGGTGCCTCGGACTGCGTCTCTTCGTGGGACTCCGCGGCCCGCACCGAAGCGAGTGCCTCTTCGTGCTCTGGCGCTTGGACCGACGCCGCGTCTTCGGAGGAAGAGAGCGCAGATGAGCCGACGAGCGCCGTCCATGCATCCTCGGTCGGCAGTTCGACCACGACGACCGTCGATGCGTCCTCTTCTTCCAGTGGAGGCGCGGAGACGGATTCGGGCGCACGGTCCGAACTCGCCGTAGGCGCATCCGCGGAGGTCGTGACGGCTTGCGTGTCGCGCTCGGGCTCCGTGCTCGACTCGTGGGTGTCCGTGGCCCCGACAGCTTGTTCAAGCGCCGCGGCGAACGGATCCTCATCCTCCGAGTCCGTGCGGAGCGTGCGTGGAAGGGAGTCCGGGTCGATGCCCCACGCGCGAAGGCGCTCGGCCTCCCGTTCGCTCGGCGTCGCGACTGGCTCTGGAGGAAGAAGCGTTTCCTTCGGCGCATCCGCCGCATGGAGCTCCACGGGCTGCGACGTCGCCTGGGGAGCGTCTTCTGCTACCTCGGAGTCCGTGGCAGCCGAGGAGGTCTCCGCTGCAGAGAGTGTCTCCTCCGTCGAGCCCTCGGCGGCGTCGGAGTCTTCGGGCGCCCGGGAATGACTCTCTTCCGGAGGGAGCGGCGCCTCCTCGGCGCCTTCCGTCGCATGGGCGCCCGGTGCGAACGAGGAATCGGGCTCCGCGGGAGCGGGGGCCTCCTCCGGCTCCATGTTGAGGTCGACGTCGAAGTCGAACGCCGGATCGGAGTCCGCCTGCATCTCGCCGGACACGGCTGCCGGTTCCGCTTCGCCTGTCGTGTCCGCGAACGCGGAGGCCGTGTCACCAGTCGCCTCCGTCGTGGACTCAGAGGTCCACCCGGAATGCCCGGGAGTGTGCGCGGCTCCGAGCACGGCGTTCGGATCAAACGCGTCCACGGACGCGGGAGTGAAGGGGTGCGCGGAGGCTTCGCCAGCGTCAGGAACTCCTGATGCCGCTGACTCCGGCGGAGGCGCTTCGTCTCCGGGTGCCTCCGGAACGGAGTCGTCCCGCTCAAGCACCGCGGACTGCGCTTCCTCGCGACCGTCATCGGCCTCCGGCGCAGCGGGGGCGTCCGCTGTGTTCGGAGTGAAATCCCCAGCAGAGGCGTCGGTGAATGAAGCCGCAGGGGTGTTCTCGCTACCTGTGGGCGCCTCCCAACGCGAAGCTTCATCGGCCGCGGCTGAATCCGCCGGCGCGTTCGCCCCCGCCTCGGACGCATCAACCTGCTGTGGCTCCGCGGGAGGCTCCGGCGCCCTCACGGCCGCGAAGGTGCCAGAGAGCGCGGGCGTCCGTTCCCCGGCCTGGACTCCGCGGGACGCGGGAGTCGTTGGCTGGACCGTGAACATCTCCTGGGTCGCCCGTAGCGCATCCAGGCCTGCCGGAGGCCTCCGTGGCTTCCGCGGGAAGTCCACCGCCGGTAGGAGCGGCGCCAGCTCCTCTTCCTCTTCGACCGCGTGCTCTGGAAACAGCGACACCGGCTCATCGGGTTCCGCCAGGTCCGGCGGCGTTTCCGCGACGGGCAGCTTCACGGCCGGCAACGTCATGGACGCCTTCGGCGGCGCGGCGCGCGTCCATGGTTCCTCTTGGGCCACCTTCGCCGGAGGCTCCACCGGTGCCGGCGCCTCGCTGCCGGACGCAGGCCGTGCCGGATTCGCGGCCGGAGTCCGTCGCACCAGCCCCGGCGGCGCCACCTCCGTGCCGCTCCGCCGCGCGACGATGCGATCGATGAGCGCCTTGCTCGCCGCGTCCAGCTTGGTGAAGCGCACCGTCATCCCGGTGCGTGCGCTCCCCGCGTCCGCCTTCAGCACCACGCCTTCGCCGCGCAACAGCCGCGTGCCGTCCGCGAGGACGAACTCGAACGCCAGCCCCGTGCCTTCCGGCTTGAGCGCTCGGGTGGCCACGAACACTCCACCACGCCCCACGTTCGAGCCATACCGCTCGATGAACTCCTCCTCTCCCGTGTACGGGAGTCGGATGCGCAGGGGGAGGAGCTTGGGGGCCGGCCCGGTCATCGCAAGGGGATCCGCACGTCCCCGCCGGAGCCCTGCACCACGAGCGCCAGCCCATCGTCTTGCACGGCGTCCGGTGGCACCTCGAACAGCAGCGCCACTTCCGTGCGCTGCGCGGGCGCCCACGTGGAGGGCAGGGGCTTCGTGCCGGCCACCGCCTGCGCGTCACGCGCCAGCGGATACGTCTGCCCCTTCGCGTCCGTGAGCTTCACGCCCTCCAGCGTCAGCGGCGCGGGCATCCCGCCCACGTTCTGGGTGATGAGCTCCACGCGCAGGAACAGGTCCTCCGTCGTGAGGCTCAGCCCCGCCTTGCTGGAGCCCTTCACCGAGTGCGACGCCTCCAGCCCCGTCACCTTCATCGCCACCGTGTCCACGTGCACGGTGTCGTTGCGCTCGGGCAGCCGCAGCTTGCGCGGGCCGCTGTCGCCCATGCCCGCGGCCAGGCCCGCCAGCTTCGACTCCTCTGGCTCGCGCTGGGGCGGCTGCGGACGCGTGGCCACGGCGCCGCCCTGCTTCACCCGGTCCGCCTCCGCGCGCAGCTTCTGGAGCGTGCGCGCGTCGGCTTCCTGGCCCTCTTCGGGCGTGGAGGCCTCCTTCGTGCAGCCCCCCCACAGGAGGGCCGCCGCCAGGAACGCCAGGGGGCGGGATGAAGCGCGAGGACTCACGCCGGGCTCGCGCCCTTCACCAGCTCGAAGAGCTTCTCGAGCGCCACGGGCAGCTTGTCCGCGTCAGGGCCGCCGGCCTGCGCCATGTCCGGCTTGCCGCCGCCCTTGCCGCCCACTTCCTTGGCCATCTCGCGCACCAGGTTGCCCGCGCTGATGCCCTTGGCGACGACGTCCTTCGTGGCCGCCACCAGGATGACGGCGCGGCCGTCCTTCTCACCGCCAATGGCGATGACGCCCGAGCCGATGCGGTCGCGCAGCTGATCCGCCATGCCGCGGAACACCTTGTCGTCCGCGGGGTCCACGCGCGTGGCCAGCACCTTCATGCCGTTGACCTCGCGCGCCTGGTCCAGGAGGTCCTTCTGCGAGGCCGACTGGGCCTTCACCGAGACCTCCTCCACCTTGCGCTCCAGCTCCTTCACGCGCTTCTGGGTGGCCTCGACGCGGACAGCGACCTCCTTGGGGTTCGTGCGCAACAGCGCCGCGACCTTCTTGAGCTCGTGCTCCTGCTCGCGCACGAACTGGAGCGCGCCCACGCCCGTCACGGCCACGATGCGCCGCACGCCGGAGGCGACGCCGCTCTCGCTGGTCACCTTGAACAGGCCGATGTCGCCGCTGCGCTTCACGTGCGTGCCGCCGCAGAGCTCCGTGGACTCCGGGTGCACGGTGACGACGCGCACGGTGTCGCCGTACTTCTCACCGAACATGGCGACGGCGCCGGACTTCTTCGCGTCGTCGATGTTCATGACGCGCGTCTGGGCGTCCGCGTTGTCACGCACCCAGGTGTTCACCAGGTCCTCCACCTGCTCCAGCTGCTCCTGGGTGGCGGGGGAGAAGTGCGAGAAGTCGAAGCGCAGGAAGTCCGGCGCGACGACGGAGCCCGCCTGCTTCACGTGCTCGCCGAGCACGCGCTTGAGCGCCTTGTGCAGCAGGTGCGTGGCGGAGTGGTTCGCGCGGATGGACTTGCGGCGCTCCACGTCCACGGACGTCTGCACCATGTCGCCGACCTTCAGCGTGCCTTCCTTCACCTCCACGCTGTGGACGATGAGGCCCTGCACCGGGCGCTGCGCGTCCTTCACCTGCACCACGGTCTTGCCGCCGTGCGCGACGATGCGGCCCGTGTCGCCCAGCTGGCCGCCGGACTCGCCGTAGAACGGAGTGCGGTCCAGCACCACGTCCACCGTGGCACCCGCGGAGACCTGCGGCACCTCCACGCCGTCCTGCACCAGGGCGATGACGCTGCCTTCGCCCTCGTGGCCCTCGCCGTCGTAGCCCAGGAACTGGGTGGGGACGGTGCGCGAGAGGACGGTCTGGAAGACTTCCGTGGTGGACTTCTTCTCGCCGTGGAAGTCCTGGTCGTCGGCCTCCTTCCCCTTGAGCTTGTTGAAGCCCTCCAGGTCCACGTCGTAGCCGCGCTCGCGCGCGATGATCTGCGTGAGGTCCCACGGGAAGCCGTAGGTGCCGTGCAGCAGGAAGACGACCTCGCCGGAAAGCAGCTTGCCGCCGGAGGCCTGGAGCTTGGCCAACTCCTCGTCCATCAGCTTGAGGCCGCGGTCGAGCGTGCGGCGGAATCCATCCTCTTCGTGCTTGGCGACCTCGAGGATGAAGGTGCGACCATCGCGCAGCTCGGGATAGGCGTCGCCCATAAGCTCGATGACGCGGTCCACGACCTTGAAGAAGAAGGGCTCGTTGATGCCCAGCCGCGTGGCACCGTGACGGATGGCCCGGCGCATGATGCGGCGCAGGACGTAGCCGCGCGCGACGTTGGAGGGCTGGACGCCGTCGGCCACGAGGAACGCGGTGGCGCGGGCATGGTCCGCGACCACGCGCTGGGACGCGCCGCCTTCCTGCGTGTAGGGCTTGCCGCACAGCTCGCTGACAGTGGCGAGGATGTCCTGGAAGAGGTCGGTGTCGTAGTTGGAGCGCTTGCCCTGGACGACGGCCGCGATGCGCTCCAGGCCGGCGCCGGTGTCGATGGACGGCTTGGGCAGCGGGATGAGGGGCGCGTCCTTCTCCTTGCGCTCGAACTGCATGAACACGAGGTTCCAGATTTCGAGCCACCGGTCGCAATCACACGCGACGCCCTGGCACTTCTTGCCCGCGGCCTCTTCCACGCAGGGGATGTCGTCGCCCTGGTGGTAGTGGATTTCCGAGCAGGGGCCGCACGGGCCGGTGTCGCCCATGGCCCAGAAGTTGTCCTTGTAGCCGAGCTTCAGGATGCGGTCGCGAGACACGCCCTCCTTCGCCCAGAGATCAAAGGCCTCCTCGTCCCAGGGGATGTTGTTCTCGCCGTTGAACACGGTGACGGCGAGCCGGTCGATGGCCAGGCCCAGGCGCTTCGTCACGAACTCCCAGGCGAACGAGATGGCGTCGGCCTTGAAGTAGTCGCCGAAGGAGAAGTTGCCGAGCATCTCGAAGAACGTGTGGTGGCGCGCGGTGTAGCCCACGTTGTCGAGGTCGTTGTGCTTGCCGCCGGCGCGCACGCACTTCTGGGAGGTGGTGGCGCGGCGGTAGTCGCGCTGCTCACGGCCGGTGAAGACGTCCTTGAACTGGACCATGCCGGCGTTGGTGAACAGCAGGGTCTGGTCGCCAACGGGCACCAGCGAGGAGGAGGCGACACGGCGGTGGGCGCGCTCCTCGAAGAACTGGAGGAACGCCTCGCGGATCTGGGAGGCGGTGAGGGCGGAAGGCATGGTGTGGGTATATGCCACAAGAGGGCCGGGCGCAGCAGTTCCTGGACGGGTCATCCCCCCTGGGACGGGCCATGTAGGCAGGGCTGACGACCGGGGGGCAGGGGAGCGGCCGGGGGCGGGGTGGGTGGCCTGCTGTGAACGCTTGGGGGCCCCAGGTTCCATGCTCGGGCGTCCCTCCGGCCATCGCGCTCCAGTCCTCTCCCCCTATCGCGTCATCGCGGAGCCAGGGTGTTTCGCTCCAGAGGGCGCGACGACCAGTGTTCCTCGATGGCCTGGACGAACTCGGGACGAACGATTTTCGCGCGCGCGAGCAGGAAGTCCCCCTCATCGCGACGGAGGTAGATGCCCTCCATGGGTGCATGGGTGAGGCGCGAGGGGCCGAGCAGGTTCACCACGTCGTCCGCCGTGAAATGCCCGCGCGCGACAGTAGGGACGGCCGCGAGGCCGAGCGAGGCCACGAGGGCGTCTCGTTTCGGGGAGGACCAGAAGCGTCCGGCCTGCTTGTCGTAGACGTCGAAGGCGAGGAACCAGTCGGGCAAGGCGTCGTAGTGCACGCTGTGGACCGCGAAGCACCATTCGCCAAAGAGCATCAGGTGTTGGCCCAGGGTCTCGACAAGCTGCTGGCGCCTCGTCTCAAGCCAGGGCCACAGCGGCTGGAACTGGGGGGATGCTCGGGGACCGAGGTAGGCGCCGCGGTTCTGGGCTCGCAGCTCGCCTTCAGGGCCTACGGAAATGCCAAGGTTCGCCCCGTCGATCTTCTCCTCGATGAGGACCTCGCCATCGAGGAACTCGCGCGCCTCAGGTGGAGAGAGCACCTTGTCATGGCGTACCGGCCTGGCGGAAAGCCAGGCGAGGTGCGGGGTGTGGGGGAACTTGAAGAAGTCGTCAGTCATCACTCCCCACCCTTCCGCTCGTGGAGCTCCTCGATGTCCTTGGGGCAGAGAAAGTGGATGCGGACCCCGCAGCGCTCGAGCTCTCTCCGCAGTCCCCACCATTTACTGTCCGTTGCCTGGAGGATGGGCGGCCGCTCCTCGTGGGCACAGCTTGCCGCGACGAACTTGCGGTCCGAGGGATCGAAGCCGGCAAGCGCCTGGTCACGGGGAAACTCCTCGAAGTCGCGGGGGTCGTCCTGGCGTGGCGTCAGCGCGACCCGGACGCAGCGAGCCGGATTGGCGTGATTGGTCAGGACCCACTTGAGGAAGCGATCTCCCACGCCTGGCTGGCCCGTGGGAGACAGCTTGTGTTTGTACTCGTTGATGATGAGCCAGTTGTCATCAAGAACGATGCGTCCGCCCTGGGTCACGGAGTTGATCGCCCGGACACAGGCCTGAACGCACGCGGGGCTGACCGTGTTCGCGTTGTTGGCGGTGAGCGGCACATTGGTGTCGACGACGAATAGCGCAGGGGACGCGTTCATTGGGGGGGCTGCTCCTGCTGGCGCTTCATCGCCGCCTCGGTCATCGCGACGAGGTCGCCCATGTCGTCGCCGAAGAAGTCCTTCGGCCAGTTGATGATGTTCCCGTACTCGTCAAGCTTCAGCTTCTCGATGCGCGAGCCCTCAGGACCGGGTGAGCAAAAGTAGAGGGCTGTCTCCTCCGGCAGCAGTTTTCCTTCCGCGATGCGCCGCTGGATTCGGCGCAAGAGGTGCTCGGAGTGGCTCTCAACGAGCAATTGGATGTTTCGAGGCTGTCCATCCTCACTGGCGTGAATCGCATCGATGAAGACGTCCGCGAGTTCCGTCTGTGCTTTGGGATGAAGGTGGAGTTCAGGCTGCTCGAAGAGCAATGTGGAGCCGGGCTCGGTATAGAAACATTGAAGCAAGACAGGCATGACCTGGGACACGCCGAACCCAACGTCTGGCAATCGAACCGCCATCGGGCTGCCAGGAGTGCGAACAAAGACTTCGTACTCTTTCCGGTTGGGGGCGATGGGCCGCACCTCGAAGGACTCCAGCAGTCCCATGCGGACCAGCTTCTCAGCTACCAATTGCGCAAGAGGCCGGCCAGGGTGGTCCTCCACCTGGATTGAGCGCTCATTCGAAGCGAGAAGCGCGGCAACCGTGAGGCGGCCGTCTTCGCCTACGTTCTCGGGGGCCTCACCCGACCAGAGATAGGTTCTTCGAGGCGGCACTCGCAGGGGGCCCAGATACTGTATTGCGTCCAGTTGGTCTTCGAATTCGAGCGCAAGGCTGTCGATGTCGCCGGGGAACTTGTAGTGCGCATCGGCTTCATGAGGGAACCCGTAGAAGTGAATGGGGGCTGATAGCGCCTCCCCTGCAGCTTCTTTCCTGGCAAACGCCAAGTTCTCCTGAAGTAATTCGTACCCTGGCCCCTGCGCGCGCCTGGCCATGCCGATGCCGTACGTGGACCGTGGTGTGTTCAGCCGATAGATGAACTGCTTTAATTCGATTCTGGCGGACTGCTTGTCTTCTTGGCCAATCAGGGCCTCGAAGGAGCGGGAAAGAAGCGGCAGGTTCTCCACCTTGCCTTGCGTGGTGGAGGGTACCTTGATTGTGGCCGGCCCTCCTTCCTCCGGCACCCTGATGCTCCACTCCATGTTGAAGCGGAGGAGCGCGGCAGGATCCTGGCGAAAGAGCATTTCCGGAAAGGTCCCCATATCGACGGGAGTGCTCTCGTCGCCCAGGTGGAGCACGCGCTTCCGGTCTCGCGACTGTGCTGTCTGCTGCAAGAGGAGGAGGAATTGCTGGAGGCTCGTCTTCCCCGAGCTATTCGTTCCAAAGAACATCGTGAGCGGCGCGAGCTGGATGTCGCCCGTGTCCTTCCACGCCTTGAAATTCTGGAGGTGGAGCTTCTTGAGCATGCCGCCCGTTCTACCTCACTCCTTCTTCGGTTTCGTGCGGAGCATGGATGCGTCCATCCGCGCTCAGCGCAGCTTCACTTCCTGGTTCTCCTCTCGACCCGGCGAGGCTCGCGGACCGCGCGCGTTGGGCCGATAGGACAACGTGGCCCCATGGCGAACCCGTCCGGGCGCTGCCGCACTCGGAGCCATCCACCACCACCTGCTCTCGGCTGGCTCCGCATGGAACTTGAGGCTCAGCAGTTCCTGGACCGGTGTGCCGGTCGCGGTAGGCTGGCCCCGCCCACATGCGAGCGAGCAGCTTGCTTCGCCAGGGCCTCGTCATGCGTATTGATCGCAGGAGCTTCTGGTTCCTGGATGCCGTCGTCGAGCTGAGGGAGAACCTGGCGGTCCTGAGGAGCCCCGACATCGAGGTCATCCTCAACCGGCGCACCCACGGGTTGGAGGCGCGGGAGCTGGCGCCAATGCTGGCCTCCCTCTGCGAAGCCGGGCTCATCAGGGTGAAACACTCTGAAACAGACGCTCTCGTCCGGACGCTCCCGGAGATTGAAAGCGCGCTCGCGGTGAGTTCGTGCAAGCCGGGACGCTACTCGGGCTTCTGGTATGGCCTGACGCCCGAGGGCGGGGCCGCGTGGGAGTCACTGACCCGGCCGGATTGGAACCGCTACTCCACGAGTTCGCGTCGGCGACGGGAGGTCTGCATCCAGGCGGGGAGTCGTGAGGTCGCGGAGGCGGAGTTCGCCTGGCAATCCATGGAGCCTTCGCAGGTGCTGGTGCCTGGGAGCGAGGTTTGGACCGTCATGCGACCCTGGCCGGCGACCTACTGGAAGACGCTGCCCATGGGATTCCAGGTCCGCTATCGATGGGCCCGTTGAGAGTTCGCCGCGCTGCGACACATGCTCTGAGTCTCGGCTTCTCACGGACTTGGAACGGGCACGCAACTCCCGGCGCCATGGACCGACAATGTAGGCAAGCCTCCCTGCTGCTCAACTCGGCTCCCCCTCCCGAGGTCCCCTCATGGTCCAGGTCACGCGTCCTTCCAGCCTCACGCCGTCCGCGCAGACGCGGGTCGCTCAGGAAGCCCCTGCCCGGGCCAAGGGCGCGCAGGGCTTCAACGCCATCGTGAAGGGGGACAGCTTCGCGTCGGTGGCTCAGGCGGGGTCGCAGCAGGTCAATGCCCTGCGCCTCCCCATCCCCTGGCCCGGCAAGGGCGAGGCGGACAAGATCGGCTGGATCCAGAAGGCGTATCCGCCGGCGAAGGACTCCACCGCGGAGTTCATGAAGCTCAACCAGGCCGTGCGCGCGGGCCAGAACGTGATGCCCCCCGAGGCCAAGAACTGCGTGTTCCTGGCGGTGGGCGGTCTGCTCTCCGAGGCCGCGCCCAAGCAGGTCTACTTCGACAAGAACCTGGACGCGCTCGAAGCGCAGGGCCTCCAGGTCGGCCGCGTGCCCGTGGACACGGACATGGGCGTGGAGCACAACGCCGCCATCGTCCGGCAGGCCGTGCTGGAAGCTTCCAAGAACGGCAAGCAGGTGGTGCTCATCGGCCACAGCAAGGGCGGCCTGGACTCCGCGGCGGCCCTGTCGATGTACCCCGAGCTCCAGGAGCACGTGCGCGCCCTGGTCACCATCCAGTCGCCCTACGGCGGCTCGCCCATGGCGCAGGACCTGCTGGACAACCCGCTCGTGCGCTACGGCGTGGGCGGCGCTGTCGAGGCGCTCGGCGGCAGCATCCAGGCGGGTGAGGACCTGACGTACGACTCGCGCAAGGAGTTCCTGGCGAAGCACCCGATGCCGCCGGGCATCCCCACCGTCTCCATGGCCTCCACCACCGCGAACCCCACGTCGCCGCTGTTCGCCATGCAGGAGTACATGCACCAGCGCTACGGCGTGAAGTCGGACGGCCTGGTGCTCCCGCAGGACGCGTTCATCCCCGGCTCCAAGTCCGTGACCCTGTCCGGACTGGATCACCTGGACTCCACCGGCACGACGCTGAACCCCTTCAAGCCCTACCAGCCCGAGGACCTGACCCTCTCGCTGGTCGCGATGGCGCTGAAGATGCCCAAGGGCGGCTGAATCGTCACGTCCCCGTGGGCGGGACCTTCTGCTTCAGCTCGCGCGCCGGAATCCCCGCCACGGTGGTCCCCGGCGCCACGTCCTCCAGCACGATGGCGTTGGCGCCAACCTTCGCGCCGTCGCCAATCACCACCGGGCCCAGCACCTGCGCGCCCACGCCGATGTAGACGTCGCGGCCCACGCGGGGCACTCCGTCCACGCCGGGCAGGGGCTCCAGGCTCACGTTCTGGGAGATGAAGCTCTTCTCTCCAATCTCCACGCCCGGCGCGATGATGACGCCAATGCCTCCGTAGCCCAGCTCCACCGTGGGGTGCAGCACGGCCTTCGTGTCCACGTGGCTGTTGTGGAGGCGGTCGCCCACCGTGGCCACCATGGTCGCGAGCCTCGGGAGCGCCTGGAGCCGCTTCGCGGCCCGGTAGAACGTCAGCGCCGTCGGACCCATCTGCCCACCATCCTTTTCGCCACGGGGACCCAGCGGAACTTCGAGCGCTGCAACGCCTGCCCCATCCATGTGTCCCGGTAGATGAACAGCCAGTGGTGCTGCCGGACCTGCTCCGTCCACTCGCGCTTGTAGGGAGCGTCATCTCCCAACAAGTCCAGCTCGCCCAGGCCCCTTCCGATGCAGTCCTGGATCAGGTTCTCCGTCAGCAGGTGTCCCGGGCTCACCTCCGCCAGCGTCTCATCGTAGCCCGGCTTCATCGCCAGATAGCGGCCGGCGTATTCCAGCCCGTACTGGAACGCGATGGCCCGTCCGTCCAACCGCAGGAAATACAATCCCAACCAGCCGCGCTCCGCCGCCGTGCGCGCGAGCCCCGTGTAGAAGCCGCGCCGGTGCTCCGCCTGCGCGATGGCCGTGCCTTCCTGCGCCTTCCAGCCGCTCTGTTCCAGTGCGAAGGCCTCCTCCAGCTTCGACCCCAGGCCCTCCACTTCGGCCACACGCTCCACCTCCACGCGGCCCTTCTCCTCCAGGCGCCTGCGCCTTCTGCGCAGCGGCTTCGCGTTGCTCCGGCCCTTCGTCCACGCCGCCACCGTGGAAGGCAACACCAGGTAGGGCGAGCGCGCGCTCGGCCACGCGCCCCAGGGCATTCCCGCGCCCCTCGCCGCGTCGAGCAGCTCCCACGCCGCGCCGCCCTCGGGCACGTCCGACAGCCGGAGCACCTCCCAGCTCGGGTCGCCCATCAGATGCGACAGGAAGGCCACCGCGGCGCGCCGGGGCTCCTCCGCCACCAGGTCGAAGCGGCACGAGTGCTTGTTCGTCAGCGACGACAGCTGCCGCACCGGCACGCCGTACTGGTGGCCCTGCTCCTCCTGGAGCCCCAGCACCGCCACCAGCATGCCCAGCGCGTTCCTCGCGGTCAGGATGCGCAGGGCCGCGCCGGGCGCGAAGTTCTCAACCCAGCAGCGCACGAACTCGTGCCGGTGGAACACCTGGTCGTCCACGCGCTTCACCAGCGCGTTCCACTCCGCCTCCAAGGCATTGAAGGCCGCGAGGCTCCGGACCTCCTCCACGCACAGGGGCTCCACGCGCCCGCGCGTCAGGGGCTCCACCGCCTTGAGGCGGGGGCGGGAAGGGACGCGTTCCCCGAGCACCGCGTCCGTGATGGGACTCTCCTCCATGAACATCGCTCCTCGGGTCTCTGTCTCGGGAGGACTCAGGACAGCGGCTCGCCGGCGTCATCCGCCGCTTCGGGCCCCAGCACGTCCGGTCCCTGCTTCTTCAAGGGCTCGTCGCGCAGCAGCACGGGGCCCTCGATCTTCGTCAGCGCGTGGGTGTCCAGGGGGACGTGGTGCACCTGCACCGGGACCTTGGTGCCGGGGAGCTCCACCGTCGCCTTGAACACCGCCTCCGCGGGGGCCGGCATGACGGGCGTGGGCGCCTCCACCCCCGGCACCGGCGCCAGCTTCGGCTGCTTCTTGAGGCCGCGGAAGAGCCAGCCGCCCTTCTGGCGCTCGTACAGCTTGCGCGTCTCCACCGCCGCGCGCGCATGCGACACGCGGCCCGTCTCCAGGTCCTCCAGCAACATCTCGCTCAGCCGGCGGCGCGTCACGCTGTCCAGGTAGTCGAAGACCTTCTCCAGCTTGCGCACCACCACTTGCGTCGCGCCGCCCGCCGCGGTGTGCGTCAGCGCCGAAATCTTCAACTCGTGCCGCGCCCTCGAGCGCTCCGCCAGCTTGCGCAGCCGGTCCGCTTCATCCGGCGACGCGGCCCTGCTGACGAGCCCAGGCAGCACCGTGCGCGCCAGGCCCGCGTCCACGAAGCCCGAGTCGTCGAACGTCTCCAGCGACTCCAGCGCCCGCCGCCGCGCCTCCACCGACGTGCCCTCCAGCGCCTTCAGCGCCGTCGTCACCCGGTCCAGCGCCATCCAGCGGTACACCCAGTCCAGGCCCGTGCCCTTGATGTTCTGCGCGCCCATGATGCTCACCTGCATCCCGGGAGCCACCGCGCGAGCGCACGCGTCCACCACCTGGTCGCCCGTCGCCTGCGAGTCGGACACCGGCACCAGCTGCTCCAGCATCAGGGCCTTGTACGCGTCGCGGAACTTCGCGTGGAACGCCTTCACGCGCCCCTGCGCATCCGCTTCACCCCGGGGCAGCAGCGCCTTCAGCCGCGCGTGCACCGCCATGCGCGCCAGCAGGTACAGCGCGTGCTCGCGCACCTCGTCCCGCGTCGCGGCCGTCAGCACCTCGGGCAGCGCCTGCGGCAGCGCGCGCGTCGCCGGAGCCAGCGCCTCGTCGATGAGCGGGCCCACCTCGCGCTCCAGCGCGCGGCGCACCTTCTCCACGCCCACGTCGTCGTCTCCGCCCTCCAGCGCCTTCCCCACGGCCGCCGTCAGCGCCAGCGTGGCGGTCGCCTGGAGCCCCGCGCCGGCCGCGTACCGCTCGAGACGGTCCATGAACGTGGCAATCGTGGGACGCGGCACCTTCAGCTTCGCCAGCTCCTTCGCGAGCCGCGCCTCCGCGCGGGCCTGACCCTCGGGGCTCGCGACCTCCTCCGCCGCGACGACCTCCGTGCTCAGCAGGTGCCGGTCCAATGCGTCGCGCACGTACTTCTGCAGGCCCTCCAGGTTCGTGCCGATGAGCACGTGCCGGTCCGCGGGCGCGTCCTCCACCATGATGCGCGCGAACACCTCCGAGCGCGACACGCGGTCCCAGCGGTTGTTGATGACCGTGATGACCGCGCGCTCCGGGTTCGCGTCCGGATCCACGTCCCCCAGGCCCGTGCGGATCCAGTTGTTCATGAAGCCCGTGCGCTCGTTCGCCGAGTGCCCGTTGATGAACTGGAGCTGCCGCCCGCGCACCTTCGCTGGCGGGAAGACCTTCAGCACTCCGATTTCAGGCTGCACGTGCTCGGCCATCAGGGCCAGCGCGTACGGCCGCGACACGCCGAGCTGCTCCGCCAGCGTCGCCACCAGCGCCATGTTGCGCGGGTGCTCGCGGTAGGGGAACAGGGCGAGGAACTCCTCCGGAATCAGCTCCGCCTCCCACCACGCGCTGTGCAGCAGCGTGGTGTCCTTCTCCTTCGCCACCTGCTTGAAGAGGGGGAGGAAGTGGTCCTCCGTCGTCACCACCCGGCCGCCGTTGGGCATGAAGTTGGTGATGACGGACGCGACGTTGATGCCCGCGGGGCCCTGGATGTCCTCATGGTCCGGATAGGCGTTGGTCAGCGTGGCGAAGTCGTCCTTCATCCAGTCGTTCTGGAGCAGTTCGACGAAGTTCGGCTGGAGCGCCATGCACTCCCAGAGGAACACCTCCGTGCCCAGGCGCGCGCCCAGCTCCACCATGTCCTTCTGCTCCCAGATGGTGGCCTTGTCGTAGGGGCGGAAGATGAAGAACTCGGACGGCCCGGCGCCCGGGGCGCTGTGCACGAACATCGCCTCCGAGCCCGTCGTCTTCGCGAAGACCTCGAAGCCCATGCCGGAGAAGAGCGCCGCCTTCAGGCGCTCCGTGCCGGACTTGCCGCGCGTGCCCCAGCCGCCGATGACGAGCGGAATCTTCTCCCGGGACTTCCGCACGTTCTGGCGCTTCACGTACGTGTCGCCCAGGAAGACGGAGAAGAGCGCCGCGGTGAAGAGGCCCAGCGCCGCGATGCCGTTGCCTCCCATGCCCAGGAAGTAGCCCTCGTTCTCCATGATGCGCTCGGTGAGGAGCGCCAGGAACCCGCTCTGCAGACCCAGCAGCGCGGGCGTGTGCAGCGTGGACGCCGGCTTCGGCGCGGCCTCCGGCTCGTGGAAGAGCGTGGCGAGCGGAGCAGGGAGCTGCTTGTGCTGACCGTACGGCGTGAAGCGCACCTGGACGCCCAGCTCGCGCTCCACCTGCTCCACGAAGCGGCGGCGCTCGCGGGGCTCCTCGCCTCCCAGCGAGTCCAGCCGCAGCGACGCGAGCCGCCGGTAGTCCTTCGACACCTTCAGCCGGTTCGTCAGCCGGCGCAGGCGCGAGGCGGGCGGCACCAGCACCGTCTCGCCGTGGCTGCTGAACAGGTGCACCTTGCCGTCCTTCGACAGCGGCATGTCCAGCAGGTCGTCCACCGTGGGCAGGTGACGGCCCCAGCTGCCCTGGCTCGCCACGTGGACGCGCTCGCCGGGGACCAGCGTCTCCGTGACTTCATCCAGGTGGCCCGGGTGCGCGCGCAGCGTGCCGGACATCACCCGGCCGGTGGTGTGCAGGAACGCCTGGCGCTTGTTCGGCGCGGGGCGGCCCAGCTCGTGCCACATGCGCCACAGGCGGCGCTCCTGCCGGTCGCCGTGCCACAGCGTCAGCGTCGTGTCCGTGCGCTCCGCGTACAGGCCGTGCCCGTCCTGCGACAGGTCCGCGAGGATGGCGCCCAGCCACGCCGGGCCCTCCGGCATCGGCGGAAGGTTCTCCGGCGCCGGCTGGAGCGGGATGCGCGTGCGGCTGCCCGGGCGGAGCTTGGAGACGCGGTCCGCGAGGAACGCCGTCCACGCCTGGCGCACCGGGTCCTTCACCCGGCGCAGCACCTGCGCGGCGGCGGCGGCGGCCTCCACCACCGGCCCCGTGGCGCCCGGCTGCGTCGCCAGGGATTCCACCGCGTCCAGGAGCGCCGCGTGCGCGGGGCCCAGTCCGGCGGCCCCCAGCGCTTCCGCCAGCGCGGCGGCGCGCTCGCACGACACGCGCAGCACGAGCGGCGCGGTGTCACGGCCGAGCACGTCCACCAGCACCTGGAGGGCAGGGCCCTTCACCTTTGGAGCTGCGAGCGCGGCGTCCACCGCGGCCAGCACGGCGGAGGTGCGCACGCGCGGGCTCGGCTCCGACAGCGTCTGTCCCGCGACGGCCGGCACCTGCTCCAGGCCCGCCAGACGGCGCAGCAGCGGCTGTCCGTCCGGGCGCTGCGCGATGAGGGCGCACAGGCCCATGCGCACGTACTCGCTCGGGTCGTGGTGCGCGACCTCGGTGAGCAGCGGCATGCGGTGCTCTTCCGACAAGAGCGGCGCGCACTGCTCCAGCACCTGGCGGCGGAAGAGGAAGTCCTTCTCCGACGGGGCCTTCGCGCGCAGCCGCTGGCGCAGCAGGGCCAGGCCCGTGAGCGCGTCCACCGTGAGCAGCGCGCGCAGGGCCTCCGCCTGGAAGAACGGGCTCACGTCCTCCTGGCCCGCGAGGCTCGTCAGCGTGGGGCTCACCTCGGGCAGCGACGCGGCGACGCCCGGCACCGTCTGCGCGAGCTGCCGGAAGGCCTCCAGCGCGGCGGAGCGGTTCTGCGCCCGGGGCGCGTCCACGGCGCGGTCCAAGAGCTGCCTCGCCAGCGGCACGGCGGCGGGTCGCAGCTCCTGCGCGTGGGCCTGGCCCAGCACGCCCGTCAGCGCGCGGAGCGCCGTCTCTTCTTCGATCAGCAGCTTGTGGCGGCGCTTCTCCAGCCGCTCGCGCAGGGCGTCGAAGCCCATCCACCGGTCCAGGGCGCGCAGGTCCTCCTTGCGGTCCTTGCGGTCCTTCACCGTGGCCTGGATGTGCTCCACCAGCACCTGGCGGCGGGCGGCGTCATCCAGCGCCTCGTTGTGCTGACGGGTGAACTGGATGATCTCCGCGTGGACCGCGGCCAGCTCCGTCTCCAGGGCCTCCAGTGCGACGCCCAGCCACGGGGCCAGTCCCTCCAGGCCGGCGGGGCGGGGGCACGACTCCATGAGCCGCTGGGCCAGGACCTCGACCTGGGCCCCGCGCACGCGACGGTGCAGCGGGGGCAGGGCTTCCAGCAGTTGGGACTCGAGAGGTTCGTTCGCCAGGTGCATGTCGCGGCCAGAGCTATTCATTGCTTGAGAAACCTGCCCGGCCCCCCCAGGCCCGCGTTCGGATCACGACAGCTCAGGCACCCTCAAGGCTGCAAACGTCGTTCATCGAGCAGCTCCTCGAACTCCTCCTCGGTGGGCGTGACGTCCTGCAACCCACGTCCACCCGTCCAATCCCACCGCGCTCCGAGTGAAAACATGTTCTGCATCCCGTACGGGCCGGAGAGGAAGGCGCGGTCCTCCGCGAAGAGCATCAGCCGGCTGCCGCCCTTGCCCATCCACACGTTCCAGTCCAGCCGGCCCGACACGCGGTGGCGCAGGTACGCCGTGGCGCGGTGATCATCCTGGAAGCGCTGTGACGCGCCGTAGCCCAGCTCCACGCGCGTGCCCTGGAGCTTGCCGCCCAGCATCGCCGCCCAGCTGGCGTAGGCGCCCGCGTTGTCCACCGTGTAGAGGTTCGCGTTGCTCACGGCGGACATGCCCAGCGTGGCCACGTGGTCCTGGAAGGGCTGCCAGCGCAGCGACAGCCGGGGCGACAGGCGCCTCGGGTGGTCCTTGCCGTAGAGCCAGTAGACGTTCTGGTCGTAGCGCGTGGCGTCTGTCGCGCTGCCGCCCTGCATGGACTCCAGCGTCAGGCCCAGGCCGGGGATGAGGCCCACGTCCGGGGACAGGCGCACGTAGCGGTCCGCCGCCACGCGGCCCCGCGCGCTCCAGCGCAGCGCACCGTCGATGGTCTGCGAGAACACGGAGCCCTGCATGGACAGGCGCAGGTCGCCGGGCAGTTGATTCACATAGCCGGCCACGGTGCCGCCGAGCACCGCGGACTGATTCAGCGGGTAGCGCGCCTCGGGCGTGAAGCGCAGCCACGCGCGGCCCGGGGACAGCTCACGGCGCAGGGAGAGGCGGACCTCCAGGCCCGTCTGGAGCGGGCGGTTGAGCAGCTCGCCTTCCTGCACGTCCTCGCTGCGATAGCCCATCTCCGCGGACACCATGCCCAGGCCGCCGGAGCGCGCTTCGGGAGGCATGCCCTCCGGCAGCAGCGACAGTCCAGGCGGCAGCGCGGGCCAGGGCAGCGGCTCCAGGCCCGTGGTGCCCTGGGCCCATGACGGGGCCGCGAGCGCGCTCGGATCCGCGGCGACACCCAGTTGCACCTGCACCAGGGCTTCACCCGCGGGCGACTCCAGACTCACGCGGTGCGGCCCGCGCGAGGGCAGGAGCAGCCAGGTCTCGCCCATGCGGCCCAGCGGCTGGGACGCGCCCTGGAGGCCGGGGTCGGCGTCCTCGGGCAGGCCCAGGTGCATGAGCGGGCCTTCCTCCGCGCTGGAGCCGCCGGTGCCGTCACCCGAGGGCAGCGGCGTGCTGCGCAGGAGCAGCTCGCGGCCCGCGGTGGGGGCCAGGGCGGTGGCTCGCACGCGCAGGGCGGTGGGGCCCAGCACGGTCATCACCACCGGCGCGCCTGGACGGCTGCGCAGGAGGGAGAGGGGCTGCGGGGCGGCCACCACGCGGGCGTTGGCGCTGGCTTCCTCGGACTCCACGAAGCGCACCAGTCCGGTCTGCTGCGTGTCGGCGCGCGCCATCACCACCTCCACCTGGTGGCGGCCGGGGACGTCCAGGCGCGTGCCCAGGATGGCGGTCTCGCCCTCGGCGACCTGGAGCTCGCGCACCACGCGGCCGTCCACGCGGAGTGCGAACGCGCAGGTGCCGGTGGCGTCCACGCCCGGACGCGGGGTGGTGCCACAGAGGACCTCCGCGCCCAGGGGCCGGGGCTGCTTCACCACCAGGCTCATCACGCGCGAGGCCCCGGCGGGCAGCAGCTTCGCCTCGGACAGCTTCCACGGGGGCGCGAGCAGCGCCTTGCGCACGGACATGGCGACGTCCTCGTCATCCGTGCCGGCTTCCGACGTGGCGAGGAGCGAGCCCGCGGTCTCCTCCGCGTCGCGCAGGCCCTCCCAGCGCGTCCAGCGGCCCGCGGTGAAGCGCATGCGGCGGACATCCGGGTGATCCGCCCACGCCTGGAGCTGGCTCGCGAGCGCCGCGCCCAGGGGCGCACCGCCGTCCTTCCACGCCTGCGGCGAGTCCTGCAGCCGCTCCAACATGCCGAGCGCTTCCAGCCCCACCTGCGGCAGGCCCGTCTCGCGGTACAGCGCCGCCATGGCCAGCGCGCCCGCCGCGTCCTCACCGGAGGCCGACAGCAGCCGGGCACGGAGGTAGCGGCCCGCGAGGCTCTTGTCTCCCGACACCGCCGCGAGCGCCGCGTCCGTGTGGCCTTCGCGCGCCTGTGCACTGGTGGCCGCGAGCTTCGCGCCGTCCGTGTCCAGCGCCGGGAAGGCGGGGGACACCAGCGTGGGCTGGGTGATGGCCTGCGCGAAGCGCACCGTGCGCGGGGCCGTCTGCGACAGGCGGTCCATCAGCGCGAGCAGGCGCCGCTGCTGCTCCGGCGTCAGCTTCGCCTGCGCGTCCAGCAGCCGGCCCACGTCCGCGCGAGCGAAGCCGTCCTCCTGTAGCGACGACAGCAGCTCGGCGCGCGCGAGGCGCGGCTCCACGTCATCGGGCCCCGTGCGCAGCGCGCGGGAGAGCGCCTGGAGCGTCTCGTACGCCGTGCCCGCCTGCGGCTGCCGCGGCAGGGCAGGGGGCTCCTCGGGCGTGGCCACCTCCGCGCGGCGCACCGACAGCGAGACGGCGAGCTGTGCCTTCGGATCCTCGGGCTCGAACCACACCTCGCGCGCCTGCGCGGGCAGCGTCACCACCGCGGAGACCGGCGCGGACGACGTGCCCTTCGCGCCATCCAGCGCGACGTGGCGCGGGCTGGCGGCGCCAGGCATCAGCACCAGCCGGCGCGGATGGCCCACGTCCGTGTTCATCCGCACCACGAGCGGCTTGCCCGCGGTGGCGTTCAACGGACGCAGCTGCACGCGCACCGGCGAGGGCAGCTTCGCGTCCGGCACCCGGAAGCGCACCGCCTTCTTCTCCACCTTCACCGGCCACTGCGATCGCACGTAGCCCACTTCGCCCGGCGTCCCTTGCGCCTTCGCGGGCGCGAGCGACAGGAACGCGCGCGTGCCCTCCGCGCCCTCCAGCTTCAGCGCGTGCTCGCCCGGCGGCAGGGCAATCTCCACCGGCTCCACCGCCGACAGCGGCAGCAGCGGGAAGGCGTTGCTCCCCACGCGCAGCACCGGGTTCGCCTTCGCGCCCGGCGGCGTCATCACGTAGGCGCGCAGCAGGGTGGGGGCCTCGGCGAGCCCCGTGGCCTGCACGTGCGTGGTGCCGCCCGCGGCGAGCGGCCACAGCGCGCTGCCCGTCATCGACGCGTCGGCCTCCATGCCCTGGAGGTCCAGCCAGTGCGAGGCCTTCACTTCGGTCCCGTCATCGCGGGGCGCGGGCGTCACCTGCGACCAGCGGCTCGCGCGCCACCAGGCGGTGCGGTAGCCGCGGCGGATGTCCTCCGACAGCGGGTCCGCGCGCCACGCCAGCTCCAGCGCGGCCAGCTCGCGGCTGCGCAGCGGGTCGCCCAGCGGCAGGCGGGCCACCAGCTCCGACGCCTCGGCGGTGAGGAAGCCCGCGTCCGGCAGCGCGGGCGCGGTGCCCAGGAGCGCGTGCGCCACGTCCGGCCTGTTCGCGTCCAGGAGCGTCTTCGCGGTGAGCAGCCGCAGGTGCCACGCGAGCGGTGACGCATCCGCGCCCTTCAGCGCCTCCACCGCCACGTCCGTGTCGCCGTCACCCAGGGCCGCCATCACGGTCAGCAGCGGCGACAGGCCCTCCGTCTTGATGCGTCCGTAGGTGCCGCGCGCCAGGTCCGGCATCAGGGCCACCAGCCGCTGACGCAGCAGCGACGGACGGGCGGCGGGGTCCTTCTTCACCACCTCCCACGCCTTCTCCGCCAGCTCCGTCCAGTGCGTCTGGTGCGACAGCGCCTCGGACAGGGTGGGCCGGCGCGTGGCGACGCGCGCACGCATCAGCGGCGCGGGGCCCTTCCAGCTCACGCGGTAGTTGTGCTTGCCCGGAGGCAGCGCCACGCGCATCTCCTCCGCGATGCCCACGCGCTCACCCGACGCGAGCACCCGCGCGGTGCGCCCGTCCGGCAGCGCCGCGCCCTCGGCGGCCTCCGCCCACGCGGGCTGCGGCGTGAGCTGCGCCTGCGCGAGCACCCCGCCCACGCCGTACACCTCCACCGTCGGCGCCTCGGCGGGCGAGCCCTCGCCCAGCACGGCGCGCGCCTCCAGCGACAGCACGCCCGGGCCTTCCATCTCCAATGCCCAGACCGAGCCCTTCCCCTCGGGGCGGACCCAGGGCGCGTCCATTCCGTCCAGCACCACCTCGGTGCCGGTGGGACGCGGGCGCTCCACGCGCACGGCCCGGCCGTAGAGCGGTGACACCAGCGCCCACTCGCGCAGCGCGGAGGCCTTTCGCCAGTCGCGCACCGCGGTCCGGAAGGGCGAGGACTCGGGCTCGTCCTTCACGAGCTCCGCCTCCAGCGCCGCGTCCACGTCCAGCCGCGCTCGCGTGGCCGCGTCGAACGCCAGCACCGGGCGCGGCCCCTTGCCGTCCACCCACTTGAGGAGCGCGTCACGCATCCGCTCCTCGGTGCGCGCCGTGGACGTGTGCGTGGGCCGCTCCACCACGATGCGCGCGTTCTTCGTCGCCGTGACCCACCAGAGGCTGCCGGCGCCCATGGGCTCCGCCAGGTACCAGCGGCCCGGACGCTCCGGCACGCCCTCCTCCTCCACGCGCAGCTCGGGTGCTTCGCCGCCCTCCGACAGCGGCACGCGGGTGAAGCGCAGCGCCCCGGCGGGGCCGGTGACGCGCACCACGTCCAGCGGACCCAGCCACACGGCCGCGCCCTTCCGGGCCGTGACCTCCATCGCGCCCGTCACCTGCGGAGTGCCGCCAGGCACGTAGGGCGCGTGGCCCCGGAGGTCCTCCAGCGCGACGGGTCCCCGGAGGGCGCGCGGCTGCCACGCCATGCCCTCCTCGCTGCGGGCGATGACGGACGGCTGGGAGACGGCGGGCTGCGCGATGACGGGCAGCGCCGCGAGCGCTCCCACGAGCAGGGTGTAACGGGCGCGGCGTCGAACAGGAAACATCGGCGCTCAGTCCTCCAAGGGTGCGAACAGAATCTGGGCCAGCCGGTCCAGCCGCGCCGGGGCCGCCAGCGCTTTGCGCGTACGGGATGACATTTCCAGGTGCAGGAAGCGGGCTTGCGGATACGACTGGAGCAGACGGGCCTGCGCGTTCTGTGTCCCGCCGAGCACCTGCACGCCGTCCGGGAACAGCTTCACTCCAGGGCCGAGCGCCTCCTCCAGCGGTGTGGCCACCTTCCGGGCCCACCTCCCGGGCCTGCGCGTCCCGTCGCTCACCACCGCCGCCAGCTTCTCCGTGCGGCCCTTCTGGACCTTGGACTCGCCGAAGCCGTGCAGCTGCACCACGTGCGGCGCGACGAGCTTTCGCGCGGCCAGGTCCGTCACGGTCTGGAAGAGGTGCTCCGGGTTGTGCGCGACGTCCGCGGCGTGCTCCGGATCCTCGGGTGTCTCACCGGGCGTGCCCTTGTAGCGGTGCGCGGTGGCGGTCATGAACAGGCGCGGCGCGCGGCCCTCGGGCGGGCAGACGAAGAGGGCGGCGCCGATGTCCTCCGTCCCGATGTCGAAGTAGGGGTGCGGCACCTGTACGACGTCGTTCGTCGCTTCGCCGGTGCGGATCACATACGCGCCCGCGCCGTGGTAGCCGTCCGGCCGCTCCCGCAGCACCCAGAAGGTGTCGCGCGGCGTGGTCCACGTCTCCAGGAAGAAGCCCACGGACGCGGCCACGTTCGTCAGCTCCGGGGGCACGTCCTTCTGCTTCGGCGCGGCGGCCAGCAGAGCAGGGATGAGCTTCGAGAACGCGGTCCGCTCCTCCAGCGTCGTGGGATGGAACGTCACGGCGTCCGCGCGGGGCCACAGCCCGGAGAAGCGCGCGTCCACGCGGCACCCCGGCTGCTCGGGCACGTTCACGGATGGATCCTCCTGGGGCACGCGCTCCGGAGCAGGCCGCGTGGCCGCCTTCGCGCGCATCTCACCCGGCGCAGTCGCGGCGCTCGGGGCCGGCTGGGCCCAGGCGCTCACACCCGCGCCCAGCACGGATACGACTCCCGCGGCCACGAGCGGGCGCCACGACCCGGTCTTCCCGGGGAACCTCACAACAGGTCCTCGTCCGGCTGCCAGCCGCCGCGGTTCCACATGCGCGGCGCGGTGTTCTCCACCGCCTGGCCGAACATGAAGAACCGCGCCCACATGGGCCCGCTGCCCAGCGGCTGGATGCGCACGGTGTGCACGCCCGGCGCGATGTCCTCGCCCAGCGTCACCGGCACGGTGCGCGCGTACCACTTCACGCCCGGGCGGCCCACCGGCATGGCCGGCTCGCGCTCGGAGGCGGGCAGCACCACCGTGCGCTCGGCGCGCGTGACGTGCGGCACCAGCACGCTGGCGCGGCGCACGGGGTTGCCGCCGTCCACCGTCACGGACAGCTGGGGCTCGGTCGCGCCCTCCGCCACCGGCGTGTAGACGACCACGTTGAGGGTGACGGCGCCGGGCCCCGTCTTGCGCACCGGCACGCGCAGGCCGCCCTGGCCCACCGGATACACCGTGCGCGAGCGCAGCCCGCTGCCCGCCGCCGGAGGCCGGTTGAGCAGCGCCGTCAGCCCCGGCGCCGTGGAGCGCAGCAGCACTTCATGCTCACCCGGCGGCAGCGGCGGCAGCAGCTCCCGCGCCCGCGTGGAGCGCACGGTGAAGCGGTGCAGGGGCTCGCCGTCGAGCAGCACCTCCACCTCGTTGCCCAGCGCCGCCGCGTCCTTCAGCGACAGGCGCACCTCCGGACGGGTGGGCGTGCGCGCATCGAAGCGCGCCCGCACCGCGCGGCCCGGCTCCAGCACCGTGGACAGCGCCCTCACCCTGTCCACCGTGTCCGCCGGTCCGGACTCCAGCACCTCCACCACCGGGGGCGTGCCATACGGGCGCACCACCACCGCGTCACCCGAGGGCGGAGGCGTCTCCTCCTGGGGACCCACGGGCTCCAGGCGCACCTGGCTGAGCAGCTCCATCCGCGCGCCGCCCTGCATCAGCGCGGTCAGGTTCGCCGGGCGCATCGGGTGCCACGTGCGTTGATCCACGGGCGCGTTGCGCCAGCGCACGCCGGTGAGCGCGTCGTTCGTGTACGGCGCGGACGCCGCGACAGGCTGACCGCTGGACAGGAAGCTGTAGAGCTGCACGATGGTCGTGCGCGGCGCCTCCACGCGCAGCTTGCGCGCCCCCATCGGCAGGAACACCCGAGCGCTCGTCGCACCCGACACCCACGCCGGCAGGTCCGTCACTTCGCCAGAGCCCGCGGAGCCCGCGTCCTGGGCCGCCGTCGCCACGGGCGTGCAGGGCAGCGCGCCGCCCGGCAGCGGCACCAGCGCCGCGCTCTCGAATGGCGCGGGCTCCGGCGTCGCGTCCAGCGAAGCCTGTCCCAGGGACTGGCCCTGGGCATCCATCACCGTGAGGTTCAGGCGCAGCGGCTCGCGCGAGGGCGCGCGGTCCAGCGAGCGCGCGTCGATGCGCACCAGCCGCCCCACCGCGTCCATGCGCGGATCGATGTCCAGCTCCAGCACCGGGCACGCCGGGCCGGTGGCGAACGCCTCCGTGCGGCGCGTGTCCGGCAGGAAGGCCACGCGGCCCTCCGACGCGACGCCCGGCTGGGGGCGCGACTCGGTGGGCAGGAGCCACGACTCGAACGGCCCCTCCACCGTGTAGCGCAGGTCCTCCTGGCCGTCGTTGCGCACCATCACCGTGTGCACGCCCGCCGGCAGCTCCAGCGGATGCGACATGGGCGAACCCGCCACGGGGCCCGGCAGCTCCAGCGTGTGCGCCGTGCCGTCCGCGGACAGCGTCTGCACCGTCACCGGTCCGTGCGGTTGGGGATGCGCGTCCGTCGCGTCGCTCCACAGCCACAGCACCGGCTTCGAGGGCCCGGTGACGTTGAGGGCTACGGCGCGGCCGGCGCCCAGGCGCTCCTGCACGGACTCGGTGGCCTCCACCAGCGGCAGCCGGTAGGGCGTGCGGTAGACGGGTTCAATCTGGTAGTCGGTGCCCGCCTCGCCCTCCGCGTTGAGGCGCTCCCAGTGCTCCTCGGCGAGCCATCGGCGCGTGTCGGTGGAGAGCTTCTCGAAGGGCTCGAAGGTGGCACGCCCGGCGCGCACCTCCGCGCGGGCCTGGGCCAGCTTCTGCGACGCGAGCAGCGGCAGCGTGCGGTGCGCGCGGACATAGACGCGCGCCAGCAGCGTGTCCTTCGCGCCCGCGGCCCGCAGGTAGAGCACGGAGTAGTCCGGGCGCTCCTTGGGCAGGCGCAGCACGAACTCGCGCTCGTCCGTCACCTGTTGATTCGCGTGCGTGGTGAAGGCGCTCTCCTGCAGGAACGTGCCGTCTTCCTGCGGCTGGCCCTTGCTCTGGCGCGTGCGCGTGAAGATGGCGCGCTCCAGCAGGACGCCGTCCGGCCCGCGCAGGATGGCCTTGAGGCCGTACTGGTACTGCTTCTCCGGCGCGTAGGGCGTGCCGTCCGGGAGCAGCTCGTGCGTGACGATGAGCAGCTCCTCGGCCTCCGCGGGGACGCGCACGCGCATCTCCCGGCCCGGCTCCAGGCGGTAGAAGATGAGGCGCTCGGCGTTGACGAACTTCGCGTCGCGCCGCGCGGTGGGCGTGTCGGTGTTGCCCAGCACGGCGAGGCTCGCGCCCCAGATGAGGGCCAGGCCCACCATCAGTCCAAGGAGCGCCACGAGTGCGCGGCTGCGGGTCTTCATCGACGGGCCTCTTCGCGGGAGACTTCCCCGGTCAGCACCACCGGACGGCGGTGCCGCAGCGCCAGGTCCACCGTGCTCGCGAGCTCCGCGTCACCCGCGGTCAGCTCCGCGCGCTTCGCCGGCGACGGGTGCTGCTGAAGGAAATAGACGGCGCGCAGCACCTGCTTGCCCTGCCGCGCTTCCACCAGGAGGAAGGGCAGGCCGTACTCGGCGCTGAAGCCGGACTTCACCTGACGCGTCACATGGCCCACGCGCTTCGTCTGCGCCAGCGCGCGGAGGTCATGCACGTTCTGCTGCGCGACGTAGCGCTCCGCGCTGGCGGTCAGCTCCGCGAAGTGCTCCTTCAGCGCGGCGGACACCGGCTGCGTCGGCGCCACCAGCCGGTCCGCCAGCAGCGCGCGCTCGGGAGACTCGCGCGGCTCCTCGGGCAAGAGGCCCGTGATGGCCAGCTCCTCCGCCACGAGCCGCGGGCTCACGAAGGCGCCGCGCAGCGGCTCGGACAGCCACAGCGTGGCCAGCCGCGCCCCGCCGAAGGTGCGGGAGAAGACCTGCTGCGGGCTCGCGTCGTTGAGGCCCGTCAGCTCCGGAGAGCCGTCGTGGTAGCGCACGCGCTGCCCCAGCCAGCCCAGCGGGCCCTCCTGTGACAACAGCCGCTCCAGCTCCGCGGGCCGCTGCGCTTCGGTGAGCACCGGGCTGCCCACGTCCACCAGCACGTCCGCTTCCACGGAGGGCCGGCCGGAGAAGCCGCGCAGGTGCAGCACCCAGCCCTGCTCCCTCGGCAGCGCGCGGTGCACCGCCTGGTGGAAGGCCTGGAAGCTCGTGCGCAGCTCACCGAAGGTGGCGGGGTGGGGCACGTCACCGGACGCGGTGGCGAACACCAGCGCGGTGGAGCGCGACTCGTGCCACAGCTCCGCGGCCACCGGCAGGGTGCCCGCCTCGCGGGCCGGCGACGGCACCTCCAGCGCGAGCGGCGAGCCGCCCGGACGCACCATCAGCCCCGCGCCCAGCCGGCCCGGCGTGGCCTCCGCGTCCGTCACCCACCAGCATCCGGTGGCCGCGCCCGCGCACTCCGTCACCGGGTGCACCCGCAGGCCCATCAGCGCCGCCATGGCCCCGGCCCAGCGCGCGCGCAGCTCCTTCGGCACGTCCGCCGTCCCACCGCCCAACAGCGGCGAGGCCACCTGCTGCTCCAGCACCAGCAGCTCCGCGTCCGACGGCCGCACCGCCGGCACGCGCGCCACCTCCGGCGTCACCATCAGCGTGCCCAGCGCGTCGCGCTCCGTCATCGGCGCGGCCAGCGCCTGGGCGTGCGCAATCACCAGCGAGGCCAGGTCGAAGGCGCCCGCGCGCAGCACGCTCACGCGCGACTCGCCCCAGTTGCCGCCGGGCTCGGGCGGAGGATGGGCGGTCACCGTCGCGCCCGGCCACAGCAGGTCCAGGCCCTGGGGCGCCTTGCCGTCCGGCGTGTGCAGCACCACCTGGCCCGGCTTCAGCGACGGATCCACGCGCAGCTGGACCCGCTCCCGCGAGGACAGCGCGTCGTGCGCGTGGCGCAGCGGCGTCTCCGACTGCGCCAGCGCGTCGCCCAGCACCAGCCCCGCGCGGCGGGAATCCACGCCGCTCACGATGACGGCGCGGCAGCTCACGCGCTCGCACAGGAGCGCGGCGGCCTCGGCGCTCGGCGCCTCCGTCAGGGGACGCGGCACCTCCAGCACCGGCCCCTGCGCGCCGGGGACGAGCAGCGACGTGTCCCAGCCCGCCTTGCCGGCGCCCGCCACGCGCTCCACCAGCGCGAAGCGCGCGGGCACGCCGTCCTGCTTCGGCAACTCGCGAAGCTCCAACCCCAGCGCCACCGCCTTCGTGCGCAGCGCGTTCAGGCTCTCCGCGCGGCCCGACTCCAGCCACGCGTCCAAGCCGTTCCACAGCCCGCTGTACTCACGCAGGTCGCCGTGCTTCAGCCGCAGCGACTGCCCGCCCACGTCGCTCTCGCGCGCGGTGGCGCGGCCCAGCACCATCAGGCCCAGCGGGGACTGGTCCAGGCCCAGCCCGGGCACCTGCTCGTGCGGTGCCTCCGCGGTGAGCGCGGTGGCCGGACGCGGCTCGATGAGCGACAGCCCGAAGCCCGCGAGGCTGCCGATGAGGAAGCCCGCCAGCGACGTGTGCAGCGTGGGCAGCAGCACGCGGGCAATCACCTGCTTCTGCAGCATCTTCACCGCCAGCAGCGTGGGCACCAGGTAGCCGAAGCCAAAGAGGTCCGTGACCTTCAGGCCTGGAATCCGGCCGCCCATGGCCCAGCCGATGCCCCACTTCACGAGGAAGCCCAGGCAGAAGACGAGCACCGTCTTGCGCGGGCCCTCCAGGTTGAGCGTGCGCAGCCCCGGCACGGACAGCACCGCCTTCGCGGCCGCGACCAGCAGCAGCACCTCCGCCAGCGTGGCCGCGAGCTTCAACGGCTCCAGCCACGTGAGCGCCAGCAGCGCGGGCACGAGGATGCCGTTGAAGTCCCAGCCGTACTTGAGGTTGAAGCGCGCGGCGAGGAACGCCGTCGTCAGCAGGATGATGTAGGCCTTGGGGCTGGACAGGAAGTCCTGCGCCACGTCCTCGTACATCAGCTCCAGGCTGGAGAAGGACAGGTTGGTGCCGGGCAGCAGCACGAAGCGGAGGATGACGTACGTGAGCGCCACCGGCACCGCCACCTGCCACAGCCCGCGGCGCAGCTTCAGCTTCCAGAAGGCGTTCGCGGTGAGCGGCACCAGCACCAGGCCGATGCTGTGCAGGCTGCGGTCGACGATGAAGGACGTGCCCCACCGCTCGTCCATCCAGTGCCCCAGCACGGGCAAAAGCCACGTCTCACTGACGGCGCGCACCACCACGCTGGCGAGCACCACGGCGAAGAAGCGGTCGCGGCCGAAGAACTCACTCCAGGCCCCCGTGCGGGACAGTCCGCTGGAGAACGCCAGCGCCAGGCCGTACGTGAGCAGCGACTCGGCGACGACGGTGCAACCCGCCTCCGGGTGGATGACGAACACCGAGGCCAGGTAGCCGGGAACCACGAGGCCCACGAAGACCCACCCGAGCGTCTCCGTCAGGAGTGCCAGGATGAGCACGCCCACGAGCACCGCCACCAGGATGGAGGTGTCGAGGGAGTAGGCCGGAAAGAGTGTCAGGGTCGAGAGGAGCGCCATGGTGGCCGCTCGAATCTAGGGAGGCTGCCGGACCCGACCAGGGTTGCCCCTCTCGGTGGCTGAGAAGCGTCGGCTGTCGAACCGAAGATTCGGGCCTCCAGTGTCACTGAATGCCCAGCCGCGGACACTGGCCTCGGACCCGTGGACGGATCAGCCCACCTGCTTCACGTGACGCGAAGCCGCTTGGCACGGCACGTGCGGACGTCTCCCGCGTGACACTTCACGGGCAGTCCTGCGCGACCAGGGCCGGGCAGTCCAGGCCGGAGCCGCCGAGCGTGCAGGGCACGGTGTCCGCGAGCGCCTGGATGACGGCCTTGGACGACGCGCCGGTGCCGCGCAGCGTGGCGGACTGCTCCAGGTGGACGAAGCGGTCCGAGGCGGCGGCGGCCTCCGTGTAGCAGGCGTCAGCGGCGCCATTGTCGATGCGGCCCTGCACGTTGCTGGTGCCGCACAGGGTGCGGTGCTTGCCCGAGTCATCCGGCGCATTGCAGGAGAAGGCCTTCTTGGTGCCCACCAGGTGGGAGTTGAGCGCGTCGCGCAGGCGGTTGGAGAGCGCGCCCGGCCGCGGGGCGCTGGTGCCGTCGCTCACCACGGCGGCCTCGGGGCCGTCGCCCGCGTCCATGCCGTGGATGCTGGCGGCGATGGCGTCCGGGTACGTGTCGCGCAGCGCGCGGTGCGCGGCGGTGAAGAAGTTGTTGCCGTAGTGCGCGACGTCGGAGATGCGCAGGCCCTTCGTGCCGCACACGCTGGTGGTGCCGCTGCACGGGCTGGCGGTGGTGACTGCGCAGCGGTGGCTGCCGGTGATCAGCAGCGCGCGAGCGCCCAGCGTCACCAGCTGCGTGGCCGTCTGACGCAGCGTGCCCTCATCAGAGTCCGCGTGCGGCGCCTCCAGCCACAGGTCGCGCGCTGGGAACAGGTTGATGATGAAGGTGCCGCTGCCGCGCGACAGCAGCCCCTGCTCGCGCACCACCAGCCACCCGCCGCCCGTGTCGTTGCGGAAGGTGGACACGCCGTAGCCCATCCCCGCCAGGTCCTGCATCACCCGCGGCGTGGGACCTTCGGTGAGCAGCGTGCGGAACGCGCCCTCGAACGCGGCGAGCTCCGTGCCGCCCGGCTCCTTGAAGCCGCCGCTGTTGGCCGCGGCGATGGGCGCCGTCTGGAGCCACGACGTCAGGTTGCCCGTCAGGGTGGACAGCGCGCTGAGCGGCGAACACACGCTCGCCGTGGGGGCAGGCGCGCTGACGACCGGCGCCTCGGCCGTGGGCGTCCCGGTCGTGGGCTCCGCGGCGCCTCCAGGCGTCCCGGTCGTGGGCGTCTGGCTCACGTCCTCCACGGGCGCGGTGGGCGAAGCAGGCGTCCCCACGACGGTCCCGGGTTCACGGGTGGCCGGGCTCTCCGCCACGGCGTCGCTCGGTCCGGCGACGGCATTGCCGCAAGCGGCTGCGAGGAGCAGGAGGCAGGACAAGGCTGCGCGCAGGGGGGGCAAGGACATGGTCCTGTCCCGAACAGCACGCCCTGCGCATGCATTCGCATCCCGTCAATCCGGGATGACAGCCGGAGCGGGGCTCGCTTGCCCGTCCGCCCCATGTCACCCGCCCGCTCAGGGCAGGGTCCGCAGCAGGCCCTCCGCGTCGGGTGCGCCCCAGCCGGTGGGGATGTCCCAGCCCGGCCCGGCTTCGTACTGACGGTCGGTGACGCCCACGGTGATGTCGCGGAACGTCTGCTGCACCGCGGGCAGCGTGTAGAGCTGCGAGTTGAGCCAGCCCACCCGCGGCTTCTGCGCGTCCGCGCGCGCGCCGTTCACCACCGTCATGATCCCCGCGAAGATGGGCGAGGAGAACGACGTGCCGGTGTTGGGCGTGGTGACGCCCAGCCACGTGTACCAGTAGCCGGTGTCCGCGTTCAGCGCGACGTCCACCACCGCGCGCCTGGCGGGCATCGGGAAGAGGCCCTTCTGCCACTCCGGCGTGGCGAAGGTGCGGGTGATGCCAGAGCCCGAGTAGTACCAGGCCGTCTCACCCGTCACCGTCATGCCGTTCATCTTCAACTGCGTGCCGCCCACGGCGGTGACGTAGGGGCTGTTGCCCGGGACGTCCACGCCCGCGGAGTCGCCGCTCGCCGCGGCGACGGTGATGCCCAGCGCGGCGGCCATGGTGCTGGCGTGGCTGTAGGCCTCATGCACCGCCTTGGGTTCGGAGTCCTCACGGTGGGCGAAGGACGTGGTGATGACGCTCACCTCGCCCCGGCCAATGGCCTCGTTGTAGGTGTAGAGCATGGACGTGTTGCGCGCGTCCGGCCCCATGTAGACGAGCACCTCCGCCTTGGGCGCCATCGCCGCGGCCCACTCCACGTCCAGCGTGCCCTCGCGGTAGCGCGTGACGGGCGGCTCCATGGTCTGGATGACCTTGGGGTCCTCGCGCTCGATGCCCCACATCTTCCAGAAGGCGCGCAGGTCCTTCCAACGGAAGCTGGCGCCAATCACCACGCCCAGCTTCATGCCCTGGCCCTGGTAGCCCCGCTGATAGAGCGAGTCCACGTTGTACGCGCGCGCCACCTGCTGGGGCGTGAGGCCCCGGCTGACGGGGTTGGGCGGCTCCGTGGACGGCTGGCCGAACTCGCCGGGCAGCGTGCCCGTCTCCGCCGGCAGGTCCAGCGCGACGACGGCGTGGATGCGCTGCTGCACGAACGTGGGGGCCTTGACGGACTCCACGAGGCCATAGACGTCGTGTGGATCATTTCCGCCCTGGGGCGACTTGCGCTCCAGCACGCGCAGCGTGACGCCGAACGCCTTGTTGAACTGGGCCACCGTGCCCACGAACTGCACCAGCAGCCGGTTGGTGGCGACGTAGGGCACCTGCATGCCCTCGGACTTCAGCCAGTCCGTGACGACGGTGACGTCCTTCTCCAGCGGGGCGTGCTTCGCCATCCACTCGGCCGGCGTCATGTACTGGCGGAAGCGGGATCCTCCCGGCTTGTAGATGTCCGCGATGCGCTCCTCGAGCGCGGCCGGGTCGCGGATGGGGAAGGACACGAGCCCGCGGATGAGGTCCGTCACCGGCGCCTCGCCCTTGTCCGTGTAGACGCCCGGCAGGGGGCCCGGGACGCCGTCCGTCGTCGGGATGGGCGTGGGATCCAACACCTCCGCCTCCGGGTCGGGCGGCGGCGGGTCCACCACC
>NZ_RAWC01000085.1:0-33417 GCF_003611685.1 Corallococcus sp. CA049B
GATGGCGGACCTCAACCGTCCGGAGCGCATGGGCAAGCTGAAGGACGCCATGCTCCAGGTGTGCGAGGCGCTCGCGTACATCCACGGCCACGGGCTGGTGCACCGCGACCTGAAGCCGTCCAACATCATGGTGGACGACGACCGCCAGGTGCGGCTGATGGACTTCGGCCTGGCCAAGTTCCTCGCGGACGACGCGGGCATCACCGCGGACGGCAAGCTGGTGGGCACGTACCGGTACATGGCCCCGGAGCAGATTCTCGGGGAGCCGCTGGATGGGCGCTCGGACCTGTACAGCCTGGGCGTCATCCTGTACGAGCTGATGAGCGGGCGTCCGCCGTTCGACGCGAAAACGCCGCACGAGCTGTGGCGTCAGGTGCTGGAGACGGAACCTCCGCCGCTGCTCGCGCTCAACCTGCATGGCGACCCGCAGCTGGCGCGGGTGGCCCATCGCCTCATCCGCAAGGAGCCGGACGACCGGTTCCAGACGGCCGAGGAAGTGTACGAGGCCCTCTCCGAGTGAGCACGACGACGACGCACACCCTCACCGTGGACGCCGCCAAGGCGGGCCAGCGGGTGGACCTGTTCGTGGGCGAGGCCCTGGGCCTGTCCCGCGCGCGCATGAAGCGCCTCTTCGAGGAGGGCCAGGTGCGCGTGGACGGCCGCCCCGCCAAGAAGGGCCTCACCGTCACCGAGGGCCAGAAGGTCGCCGTGACGGTGGAGGAGGCCCCGCGCGAGGCCGTGCCCGACACGGACTTCCCGCTCGTCGTCCTGCACGAGGACCCGACCCTCCTCTTCGTGGACAAGCCCGCCGGCCGCCCGTCGCACCCCCTGCAGCCGGGTGAGACGGGCACGGTGGCCAACGCCCTGGTGGCGCGCTACCCGGAGGTCGCGCAGGCGTCCCAGGACCCGCGCGAGGGTGGCCTGTGCCACCGGCTGGACGTGGAGACGTCCGGGGTGCTCGCGGCGGCCCGCACGCGCGAGGCCTGGACCTCCGTGCGTGAGGCCTTCAGCCACCGCGCGGTGGACAAGCGCTACGTCGCCCTGGTGACGGGCCCGCTGGCGGACGAGGGCGAGGTGGAGGTGCCGCTGCGCCACCACCCGCGCCACCCGGACCGCGTGGAGCCCGCCCCCTACGGCGCCGAGGACGCCCGCGAGGCGCTGTCCCACCTCCGGGTGCTGGCCCGGTCCGGGGACTACAGCCTGGTGGAGGTCCAAATCCTCACCGGCGTGCTGCACCAGGTGCGCGCGCACCTGGCGGGCGTGGGCGCGCCGCTCGTGGGGGACGCGCTCTACGGAGGCCGCGAGGCGCCGGAGCTGGGGCGGTTCTTCCTGCACGCCCGCTCGCTCACCGTGCCGCACCCGGTGACGAAGGAGCCCGTGAAGGTGGAGAGCCCGCTGCCGCCGGACCTGGTGGCGGAGCTGGGACGCCACGGGCTGTCGTGGCCCGTGGCCGGTTAGTCGCCCATCACCTTGACGATGACGCGCTTGCGGCGCTGGCCGTCGAACTCGGCGTAGAAGACCTGTTGCCAGGGGCCCAGGTCGAGCTTGCCGGCGGTGACGGGAATCAGCACCTGATGGTGGACGAGCATGGACTTCAGGTGCGCGTCGCCGTTGTCCTCGCCGGTGCGGTGGTGGCGGTAGTCGGGGCCGTGGGGCGCCAGGTGCTGGAGCCAGTCCCAGATGTCCTCGTGGAGGCCGGGCTCGTCGTCGTTGACGAAGACGCCCGCGGTGATGTGCATGGCGGACACCAGCACCATGCCCTCCTGGACGCCGCTCTTCTTCAGCAGGGCTGCCACGGTGTCCGTGAGGCGCACCAGCTCGCGCCGGGCCTTCGTCTCGAACCAGAGGTATTCGGTGAGGGTCTTCATGGCTCGCACTGTCAGAGGGGACCACTAGAGTGACTCACGCCATGCGAGCCATCCTCCACGTGGACATGGACGCCTTCTATGCGTCCGTCGAGCAGCGCGACAACCCGTCCCTCCGGGGCAAGCCGGTCATCGTTGGCGGGCATGCACAACGCGGCGTGGTGGTGGCCGCATCCTACGAGGTGCGCCCCTTCGGCGTGCGCAGCGCCATGCCCATGGCGAGGGCGGTGAAGCAGGCGCCGCACGCCATCGTGGTGAAGCCACGCTTCTCCGCCTACGCGGAGGCCAGCGAGCAGGTGTTCGCCATCTTCGAGCGGTACACGCCGCTGATCGAGCCCCTGTCGCTGGACGAGGCGTTCCTGGACGTCACGGCGTCGGTGGGGCTGTTCGGCGCGGCGGCGGACATCGCGAAGCGGATCCGCAAGGAGATTGCCCACGAGCTGAACCTGCCGGCGTCCGCGGGCATCGCCACGGCGAAGTTCGTGGCGAAGATCGCCTCGGACCTCGCCAAGCCCAACGGTCAGCGCGAGGTGCGCCCGGAGGAGACGGTGGCCTTCCTCGCGGGGCTGCCGGTGTCGCGGCTGTGGGGCGTGGGGCCGAAGACGGAAGAGGCGATGAAGCGCGCGGGGCTCGTCACCATTGGCGACGTGGCGACGCGCGACGTGGACTGGCTGGAGGAGCGCTTCGGCGCGGCGAGCGCGAAGCACCTGTGGGAGCTGTCGCACGGCATCGACGCGCGGGACGTGGTGCCGGACCGGGCGGCCAAGAGCGTGGGCGCGGAGGACACCTTCGACGAGGACCTGACGGGCCTGGAGTCGCTCAAGCCGCACGTGCACGCGCAGGCCCTGCGGGTGGCCCGGCGGCTGCGGAGAGCGTCGCTGAAGGGGCGCGTGGTGCAGCTCAAGCTGAAGTTCGCGGACTTCACGCTCATCACCCGGCGCGTCACGCTGCGAGAGGCGACGGACGACGGGCAGGTCATCTACCGCGCGGCGCTGGAGCTGCTGGAGCGCGCGCACGAAGGCAAGGCGCTGCGGCTCACCGGCGTGAGCGTGCAGCTGGACGAGGACGAGCCGCAGCTGGGGTTGTTCCCGGCGGCGGCGCCGAAGTCGTCGAAGTTGAACGAGGCGATGGACCGCATCGCGGCGCGCTTCGGCAGCAAGGCCATCACCATGGCGGACATCGCGGGGGCGGAGGCGTCGGATGACGACCAGCACCGCTCCGAGAAGCCCGTGGACAAGCCGAAGCGGTAGCGCGTCCCCGGACACGACAAGGGCCGGGACCGCGAGCGCTCCGGCCGTCTCGCTGCTCCGTCGCGGTGGGGGCAGCGGCGTCGAGCCCTCGACACGACAAGGGCCGGAGCGCCTGAGCGCCCCAGCCCTTTCGCTGCACCCGGCTGCTACGGGAGCGCTACCCCTCGCCCGCGTCGGAACCGGAGGAGGCGCCTGAGCCGCCCCCCTCCCCGCTCCCGCTGCCGGAACGGCGGCGACGGCGGCGACGGCGCTTGCGGCGGGGGCCGTCCGCGTCCGCACCGCCAGCTGCTCCGGCGCGCGGCGGCGGCACCTCTCCGGCCTGCCAGGCCTCCAGCGCCTCGCGGCCCTCACCCGTGGCCTCCACCGTCATCGCGTAGACGGCCAGCGCCTCGTTGAAGAGCGGGTGGCGGCGGAAGGCGCCCGTCTTGCGGCGGCGCTCCCCGGACAGCGTGCGCTGCATCAGCAGCAGCATGCGGCAGCGCTCGGCGATGCGGCGCGGCAGCCGCGCGGACTCCACGAAGCCCGCCAGCAGGTCCTCGATGACGCGCGACACCGACGCGCGGCCCTCGTCCTGGGACTCCTCCACCGGCGGCTGCGCGCGGCTGATGGGCACCAGCAACGCGGCCAGCAGGATGGCGTCGTCCAGCACCTCGCCCGCCGACACGCGCTTATCCAGCGCCTGCGCGAAGGCGTAGAAGGTCTTCTCCCCTTCCTTGCCGTTCTCACGCAGGTACGCGTCCACGGGCGGCAGCAGGATCTTCAGCGCGTCCAGCGCCGCCAGCAGCTTCAGCGCCGGGGCGGACACGCCGCCGCGGATGAGCCGGAACGTCTCCTCCAGCAGGCGCGCGGGCGCGCAGCGCGGCAGGTCCTCCACCGCGCCCTCCATCGCCGCGTACGTGCGCGACTCGATGTCCAGGTCCAGCTTCGCCGCGAAGCGCACCGCGCGCAGGATGCGCACCGGGTCCTCGCGCATGCGGATCTCCGGGTCGCCAATCGTCCGGATGAAGCGCTCATCCAGGTCGCGCCGGCCGCGCACGTAGTCGATGACCCGGCCTTCAGCCGCGTCGTAGAACAGGCCGTTGATGGTGAAGTCGCGGCGGCGCGCGTCCTGCTGCGCGGTGCCGAAGACGTTGTCGTGCGTGATGAGGAGGTCCTCGCCGCTCTGCCCCTCCTCCGCTCCCGCCGCCGGCTCCAGCTCCGTGGGGTTCGCGCGGAAGGTGGACACCTCCACGATCTTCCCGCCCTTGAAGTAGACGTGCGCCAGCCGGAAGCGCCGGCCGATGAGCCGGCAGTTGCGGAAGATGGCGCGCACCTCGCCCGGGTGGGCGCTGGTGGCCACGTCGAAGTCCTTGGGCTTCTTGCCCAGCAGCAGGTCGCGCACGCAGCCGCCCACCAGGTACGCCTGGTGGCCGTGCTGGTGCAGCCGCAGCACCACCTTGAGCGCGTCCGGATCCATCTCGTCCGGGTCGATCTCCGCCGGCTCGCCCGTGCGGGTGGTGGTGGGCGCCTGCAGCTCCGGCTCGTTCGCGGCGGGCTCCGGCTCCGGCTCCAGGATGACGGCCTCGGGCTCCTCGGCGTCGTCACCCGCCTCGGCGGCGGCCTGCGCGTCTTCCGCCTCCGCGGCCTTCAGGGCCTCGGTGGCGGCCAGGATTTCGTCGCTGACCTCGGGGCCGGCGTCCTCGGTGTCGTCGTCATCATCGAACCCGTCGTCCTCCGCGGCGTCCGCTGCGAAGGGGGGCTCGGTAGGGGCCGGGTCGGCCCGGGAAGGGGTTTCGTGTTCGCTGAGGTGCTCGGCGGAGTCCGCGGGCACCTGGGCCTCGGTGCGCTCGGTGCGCTCCTCGGGGCCCGTCAGGTCCAGGGGGGAAGACATGGAAAGTACCTCGTGCGCGGACCCGGATGCCGTGTCCGCTGCCGCCTCGAAGGAGGCCTCTCCGCGCGCGTCGTCTCCGGGCGCGGCTGGCAGCGTTCCGCCGTGGGGCGGGGGATGGGTCGGGTCTCGCGTCATTCGCCTCGGAAGGGCAGCCGTCTAACACGCATCCTCCCACCCATGGGGGTCGCGCTTAAGGACATTCTTCAGGGACGTCGGGGGTTCGTAGGGGCCCCCCTGCCCGCCCGCCGTGCGCCCACTGCCCGTGGGAGGCGCTTCCACTGGATAACACCGCGGTCCAGGGCGGACTCCGGCCGCCACGGCCCCCACCGCTGGAGGGGCCGCAAGGCAGGCAGGCGGCCGAGCCTGAACGGCCCGGCACTTTCAGGTGGGCGGCTTCAGGGTGCGCCCCTTGTGGGTCCGGGGCAGCGCGTGGGAGATGAGCGACACGTAGTCCACCGCCTGCACGCGCGGCGGGGGCGGCTGCGTGCCCAGCGCGGCCAGGCGCTTGCTGAACGCGGCCAGGATGTCCGGCATGGGGCGCATGGCCTTGAGCAGCGCGTTGGGCCCCTCCATCGCCTGGGACAGCGCGATGGCCGCCTGCTGCAGCGGCAGCCCGCGCCGCAAGAGGTCCTGGAACGAGTTCGACAGCGTGATGATGTTGTGCCCCGCCGTCTGCACCATCTCCACGGCGATCTTCAGCACCTGCGGCGCCGTGAGGTGGCCGTCCGCCAGCAGCACCAGCGCCGCCTGGAAGTAGTTGAAGATGGGCACCACGCGCGGGCCGTAGGGCGTGAAGTGCGCGGGCGGCGTCAGCTTGTCCAGGTGGATGAAGATGCGGCGCACCGGGTCCGCGATGGGAATCTTCTTCCACGCCTCGTGCACCCGCGCGGCGTCGTCCGGGTACACCCCGCCCGCCTCCAGCACCTGGGACAGCACGCGCTCGTCCACCCGGCCCGCGATGAGGTCCGCGTAGAGCGAATAGATGAACGCGTCGGCTTCCGCGTCATCACCGAAGAGGACCTCCTCCGCCTCCACCGGCGCGTTGACGCGGCTCTCCAGGATGGCGGGCAGCTTGTAGCCCACCTGGCCGCGCAGGGCCCGGAAGCGCCCGCGCAGCAGGTTGCCCACGTTGTCCTTGAGGACGAACTCGTCCCACTGGATGCCGTCCAGCTTGAGCTTCTCCTCCAGCACCGCGCGCATCTGCTTGGGGCTGCCGGACACGATGCACAGCCGCGAGTCCCCCTGCTCCGCCAGCTCGCGGATGAGGGCGGACGCGCCCGGGATGGCGACCTTCTCATGGGCCTTCTGGAACGCCGTGCGGAACAGGTCGCGCAGCGACTCGAAGTCCGTCTGGAGGTACGTCTTGTCCAGGTCCCACCGGTAGATGCGGCGCGGGGGGCGCGGGTCGATGCGGTCCGGCAGGCTCACTTCGCCAGGCCCTCCTGGATGGCGGTGCCCAGCTCGTTCGCCACCGCCTTCGCGGCCACCTTGCCCGCGTTCGCGATGGCGCGCGCCTTGGAGCGGCCGTGCGCCTTGATGAAGATGCGGTCGAACCCCAGGATGGGCGCGCCGCCGTACTGCTCCCAGTCCGTGATGTCCTTCAGCCGCTCGATGCCGGAGGACAGCATGGCCAGGCCCGCACGCCAGCGCAGGCTCTCCTTGTAGGCGTACTGGGCCAGCTCCATCACCGTGTCGTGCACGCCCTCCAGCATCTTCAGGCACACGTTGCCCACGAAGCCGTCCGTGACGATGACGTCCACCGTGCCGCGCGGGATGTCGATGCCCTCCACGTTCCCCGTGAAGTTGAGCCCCGCCATCTGCGACAGCCGCTGGTGCGCCTCCACCACGCGCGGCGGGCCCTTCTGCGGCTCGACGCCGTTGGACAACAGCGCCACCTTGGGCCGCTCGTTGCGGGAGATGATGCGCGCGTAGGCGCTTCCCATGACGGCGAACGCCACCAGGTCCTCCGCGGTGGCCTCCACCGTGGCGCCCACGTCGAGGATGAGGCTGAACGGGTCCTGCTTCGCCCCGCGCACGCCCCGCGTGGGGTACACCGTGGCCAGGGCCGCGCGCCGCACGCCGGGAATCAGCTGGAAGTGGCGCTTGCACGCGAGCACGCCCGCGCCCGTGTTGCCCGCGGAGACGAGCGCATGCGCTTCCCCCTCCGCCACCAGCCGGGCGGCGACCGCCACGGAGGACTCGGGCTTGCGCGCCAGCGCCTCGCCGGGCTTCTCGTCCATGCCCACGAAGTCGCCCGCGTGGTGCACGGAGATGCGCTCCCCGTTGTGCTTGATGCCCGCCAGGGCCTCGTCAATGACGGGCCGGTCCCCCACGAGCAGCGCGTGGATGTGCGGAGACTCCAGCGAAAGCTGGGCGGCGCCTCGCACCACCTCCGCCGGGCCGTGATCGCTCCCCATCACGTCGAACGCGATGGTGATGTGCTGCGGCTTGCCCACCATGGTCCCCATCCTATGAGCTTTGCTCCGCGCCTGCTCCCGACATTCGCACCTGTGTCACCAGCGACAGTGCCAAAAGTCCACCCAGCGCCACCAGCACCGCGCCCGTCCCGTAGGGGGCCGTGGGGCCCAGCCGAGTGAAGAGCAGGCCGCCCAGCGCGGGCCCGATGATGCGGCCCAGGGAGCCGGACGCCTGGTACGCCCCCAGCACCGCCCCCTGCCGCTCCATGGGCGCGTGCAGGGACACCAGCGCGGACAGCACGCCCACCACCGCGAAGAGCGCCCCGGAGCGCAGGCTCGCCTCCTTCAGGACGGCCGCGTCCGGATGCACCGCGTGCACCAGCCACCCGCCCTCCAGCGGCACCGGCCCGGAGGAGAGGAAGCGCGTCAGCAGGTACACGGAGAAGGTGCCCTCCATCTGCGCGAAGGCCACCGTGTAGAGCAGCACCAGCACCACGCACCGGCCCACGACGGGCAGCGTCAACACGGCGGCGGCGCCCCGCATGCTGCGCGTCGTGGCGGACGGCGAGTCCGCCCTGCGCGTCTCCGGCAGGAAGAACCAGGTGTTGATGAGGTTCAGCGCGGACAGCCCCGCCGCGAACAGGCCGATGGCCAGATTGCCACCCCACGCCCCCAGCACGCCGCCCAGCGCGGGCCCCAGCACGAAGCCCAGGCCGAACGCCGCGCCGATGATGCCCATGCCCCGCGCGCGCTCATGCGGCTTGGTGATGTCCGCCACCACCGCCTGCGCCGTGGACACGTTGCCGCCGGACACCCCGTCGATGACGCGCGACAGGAACAAGAGGGGCAGCGTGTGCGCGAAGGCGAACAGCACGTAGCCCACCAGCGAGCCCACCTGGGAGATGAGCAGCACCGGCCGCCGGCCGAACCGGTCCGACAGCCGCCCCATGATGGGCGCCGCCACCAACTGCATCAGCGAGTACACCGCGACGAGCAGCCCCACCGCGAAGGGGGAGGCGCCAAAGCGCACGCCGTACACGCCCAGCTGCGGAATCAGGATGCCGAACCCGATGAGGTCCAGGACGGCGATGCCGAACACCACCCGCAGCGACGCCTCCCGAGCCAACTTCGCACTCCCTCGTCCCTTCGAGGGACCGTTGGAAAAGACAAGACCGCCGGAGCGCGCGTAGGGGGCGCTCCGGCGGCCGGGAAGAATCCCACTCTCAGCGTTGGGCGTCTACATCGCCTCGGCGGACTGCATCTGCCGGTTGGCCGTGTCGCGCTCGATGCAGCCCTTGGTCATCGTGTACTGGTACGTGCCCAGCTCGTCACGCCAGTACTCGCCCTCGTAGGGCCAGTAGAGCTGATCGTCCGCCACCGCCACGGAGAACTTGTACTTCTTGACGATGGCCGTGCGGCCGCCCGCCTTGAGCTGCTCCTCCAGGAACTCCTTCTCCTTGGTGGTCGTCTCGAACTTGATGCGCAGGCCGTTGGCCAACAGCAGCTTGAGCGCGCCCAGCTCCGACTCCAGCTTGCCCTTGGCCATGATGCCGGCCTTGGAGATGAGGCTGGTGCGCTGGACCTTCAGCTCCTCCAGGAGCTGCTTGGTCAGCTCCGAGTACTTGAACGTGTCGCCCTTGTTGGAGAACAGGTCCATCTCACCCTCGAGCTCCAGGATGGAGTCGTTGGTCTTCTTCAGGTCCTGGTCCGTGAGGGCCAGCCGCAGGATGCGCTCCAGGATGACGTCCGTGCCGTTCTTCTCCAGGCCGTCCTTGTTCTTCTTCTGCACGTCCGCGAGCACCGTGTAGTACTCGGAGGCCTCCATGTTCTTCTTCACGAGCCCGTCCAGCTCGTCGTGCACGGGCAGGTAGGTGCGCTCGAAGTCCTGGAGGATGAGGTTGGACTCGCGGTAGCGGCAGTTCTCGTAATAGATGACCGCCTTGAGGATGAGCGCCTCCGGGAAGTACTCCTCGCGGAAGAAGGGCGACGACAGGGTGATGAGGTTGCCCAGCGCCTGCTCGTACTGGCCGATGCGGTAGTTGGCCCAGGAGGACTCGAAGAGGGCCTCCAGCCACTGCGTGTTCCCGCGCTCCACCTTGTTCAAGTAGAAGATGGAGAAGCGGTTCTGCTGCATGCCGTAGTGCGTACGGGCCAGCTGCATGAAGGCCAGCTCGCGCAGCGACTTGTCCAGCTTCGCCGCCTCGCCGGTGCGGCCCGCCATGGGACGGGTGAGGCGCACCACCTCCTTCATGGCCTCCACGGACGCGAGCACGTCCGTGTTGCCGCGCTTGCTGGCCGCGTCCTTGTTGCGCGTGCCGTTGCGGAAGAAGGCCAGGCCCTCCAGGTACTTCGCGCGCGGGTAGAACCCATCCGTGCGGGGAATCGTCAGCGCCAGGCGCTTCACCTCTTCAAAGGACTTGTCCGCGTTCTCCGTCTGGCCCACCTGATCCAACGCGCGGCCACGCACGAAGTGGTAGCGCGCCAGCAGGTAGCGGAACTCGTTCCGGAACTTCTCCGGGAAGTCGTAGTTCGCGTACCGGGCGATCTCATCCAGGATGACCGTCTCGTTCTGCGTCTTGCGGCTGATGAAGAACAGCCACTCCAGGCTCGTCTTGAAGAACTTCGTGGACGGGCCCGCGGCGAGGATCTTGGAGAACTCGCCCAGCGACGAGTGGTACAGCCCCATGCGGTAGAGCGACTTGGCGAGCACGTAGCGCGCTTCCACGTGCAGGCCCTGGAGCTTGGGGTCCCCCAAGAGCTCGTGGGAGGCCATCGCGGCCTTCTCGTACTCGTCGTTCTTGAACAGGCTGATGGCCGCGTCCAGGCGCTGGCGGTCCGCCGTCTTGCCGGACACGTCCACCGCGTCGAACGTCATGGTGGGCGCGGGCGGCTTGTCATTGTCACCCGTGAGGTCCAGGCCCAGGCCGGGGCTGCCCTGCGCGGCCGGCTTCGCGGACGGCGTGGGCTTCGCGGCGGGCGCGGCGGGCGTCGCCGAGGGCGCGGGCGTCGGGGTGATGGCCGCGGGAGGCATGGCCGGGTTGCCCGCGGGCGCGGACTCGCTGGTGGCGGTGGAGGACTCGTCCACATCCTCGGCCGGGGCGGTCGCCTTGCCCTTGCCGCGCTTGGCGCTGGTCTTCTTCTTCGAGGAAGCCTTCGAAGAGGCCCCCTTCTTCTTCTTCTTCGACTGGCCCGCCAGGTCCAGCCCTTCGAAGGACTGGGCCAGCGTGGGGGCCGTGTACGCGAGCGTGAGCCCGAGGACGGCGAGGCGGAGGAACCGGTGGGTGCGCATGAGTCTTTAGGAACCGGAGGGGAAGAAGAAGGACAGGCCCAGCTCGAACAGGATCTGGTTGCGGAGGTAGCTGGGCGTGGGCTCCCGGCCCTTCTCCACGTAGATGATGTCGCGCAGCTCCGTGCGCAGCGTCATCCACCGGTTGAAGAAGAAGCGCAGGCCGACGCCCACGTTGCCGCCGCCCGTGAGGTACGACTTGCTGCCCGCGACGGGCGAGCCATCCGCCAGCGACTCCGCCGGGCCCTTGTACTGGACGACGGTCGCGCCCACGACGCCGTACATGTCGAAGTGGACGAACTTCTCCGCCAGGAGCGACAGCTTTCCGTAGATGGGCGCCCACTGGACGTCCACGCCACCCATGAGGGTCATCTGGCCGGGCGCGTACCCGTCCAGCTCCTCGCGGGTCGGCGGGCTGCAGCCTCGGGTGTCACCGCCCTCGCCCGGCGTGAAGGTGCACTTCTGCGCGGAGCCCGCCACGGAGTTCAGCGCGTAGCCGCCGCGCAGGCCCACGCCCAGGGTCTCCATGGGGAAGTAGGTGACGGTGCCGCCGAAGAGGTACTTCTTGAAGAACGCGTCGCGGATGGTGATGGACGCGGACGGGCTCACCTCGAAGCGGCCCTTCTTGAGGAACATGTGGCCGGACACCGGCCGGATGCGCTCGCGAAGGGGCCCCAGGGCGTCCTTGTCCACCTCGGACACGTCGCCGGCCTCCTCCTCCTGGGAGGTGGCGGGCGGGTTGGAGTTGGCGGCCGGCTTGGGGGCGGCGGCCGCGGGAGCCGGAGCGGGCGTGGCCGGAGCGGCGGCGGCCGGAGCGGGGGCCTGGTCCGCGGCGGCGAGCGCGGGCACGCCCGCGCACAGGGTCAGGAGCAGACGGAAGGCGGGCTTCATTCGGACTCCCTCCCCGTCGACTTGAGGGGCAGGAAGATGGAGATGCCCGCGTTGAGGGTCATGACGTTCTGGAGGGCGCCCTTGCTGCTGCCCAGGGGCTGATCCACGTAGGAGGTGTTGATGAGGGCCACGTTGACGGCCAGGTAGTCCTTGGTGACGAAGCGCATGCCCAGGCCCAGGTCGAAGGCCGGGTTGAGGCCGCGGTCGGGCAGCGCGGAGGTCTCCGTCCTCACCACGCCCATGCCCCCCAGCAGGTAGCCGTCGAAGTGGAGGATGGAGTTGAGGAAGGACACCTTGCCGTAGAGCGGCGCCCACTCCAGGTCGCCCATGGCGGACCAGTTCGGCACGGAGTTGTAGATCTTGCTGTTGAAGGTGCGCTTCGCCGTGCTGACGTCATCCGACGGGATGACCTGGATGAGCGAGCCACGCGCCGAGATGGCCAGCGTGTCCGACAGGTACCAGGCCGCGCGCAGCGAGCCGCCGAACTTCGAATAGAACGGGTCGTTCACGGAGATGCTCACGAACGGTGAGATCTCCAGGCGGTTCTTCTTCAGGTAGACCTTGCGCTGAACGCTCTTCACCCGGTCGTCCTGGGTGATGTCCGTGAGCGGCATCAGCGCTTCGACCGGGATGTCCTTCGCCGGGGTGGCGGCAGGCGGCGCCGCGGGACGGGCTTCCTCGTCCGGCGGCGGCGCTGGGTTCTCTTCAGGTGGCTTGGCCTGGGCGTCCTCGGTCAGATCGAGGCCCATGCCTGGCTGGTTCTGGGCGGGGGCCAGCGCGGGCCACATCAGGCTCAGCGCAAGCAGCAGCGTGGGGCGGTTCAAGTCCGGGCGCTCCGTGGGGGGAGGGAACGTACTGCCACCGGAAGGCAGCATGACATCAGCCGCTCCATCCTATCGGCCGTATTCCCAACCATCAACCAGCAGAATGCGCCTGCCTCCTCTGTATTCCTCTCGTATCGCTTCACAATTCCACTGTGCTCACGCCCCGTGGGCCAGGGGTTGGCGCGCGGAAGCGGTGTGCTACCGTTCGCGGGTTCCGGGCGCCGTCCTCCCCCCTTGGGCGCCCTGTTTCCATCCTTCCTAGAGGTCTCAAAGATGTTCGTGCGAACCGCGCTCTTCCTGTCCGCCGCCCTGATGCTGGGAGGCTGCGACGTCACCACCGAGCTGGGCAAGCCGTGCCAACTGGTGCGCAGGGCCACGGACGCGGAGCGGGAAGCGCAGGGCCGCAAGTTCGTGGAGATCCAGGAGAAGGACATCGCCGTGGATCAGGACTTCATCTCCTTCGGTTCGCTGGACTGCGAGGACCTCGTCTGTGTCCGCGACGACCAGAGCCCCCGCAGCGACAACCCGGAGGCGTTCGCTTTGGGCTACTGCAGCAGGGAGTGCGTGCAGGGCACCACGACGGGCTGCGAGATCACCCGCACCGTGGGCGACGTGGAGGAGGGCCTCAAGGAGCGCATGACGTGCCGTCCCCTGCTCCTGGACCAGGACACGCTGGACGCCATCAAGATCGCCGACGAGGGCTTCTACCGGCGCACCTTCGGCGAGAACAACTCGCCCTACTTCTGCGCGGGCGCCGTCTCCGCGTCCCAGGGCAACTGACGTCCGGGCTGAACAGCCCACTGAACAGTCGCCTCGCGCGAAAGGGTTAGACCTTTTCGCGCCCCCCGTTCGTAAAGGCAGGGCCCGCGTTTCAAACGCCTCTGGAGCCCTGCCATGAATCGTACGGTCCTGTTCCTCGCCCTGGCTGGTGGCCTTGCCCTCACCGCGCTGGTGCTGGGCATGCCCCGCGGGGGCGGCCTGCCGCCCACGCCGCACGTCGTCGTGACGACGCCCACGCCCCCCCCGCCCGTCCCGCCGCCGGGGCCGCGCGCGTCCACGGGCAGCCTCCAGGTGACGAGCCGGCTGTCGCACCCCTACGTGCCGGTGGGCCCTTCGGAGACGTACGTGACGGTGGACCTCACCGGCGCGGAGGTGCCCGGGGCGAAGAGGAGCCCGGTGAACCTGGCGGTGGTCATCGACCGGTCCGGGTCCATGAGCGGCTACAAGCTCCAGCAGGCGAAGCAGGCCGCGCGGCACCTGGTGACGCTGCTGCGCGACGAGGACCGGCTGGCCATCGTGCACTACGGCAGCGACGTGAAGAGCCTGCCTTCCCTGCCGGCCACTTCTGGCAACCGCGAGCGGATGCTCCAGTTCATCGACGGCATCTGGGATGACGGCGGCACCAACATCAGCGCGGGCCTGTCCGTGGGCCGCACGCAGCTGGCGTCCGCCATGGGCGGGGCGGCCACGGTGAACCGCCTCATCCTGATGAGCGACGGCCAGCCCACCGAGGGCGTGTCCGACGAGGAGGGGCTGAAGAACGTGGTGAAGGAGATCCGCGCCTCCGGCATCACGGTGAGCTCCATTGGCGTGGGCACGGACTTCAACGAGGACCTGATGCAGGCCTTCGCGGAGTACGGCGCCGGCGCCTACGGCTTCCTGGAGGACGCGAGCAAGCTGTCCACCCTCTTCCAGCGCGACCTGCAGCAGGCCACCACCGCGGTGGCGCGCAACGTGGAGCTGTCCTTCGAGCTGCCCCCGGGCACGAGCCTGGGCGAGGTGCTGGGCTACCGCGCGCACCAGGCCGGCAACACCGTGCGCGTGGCGCTGCCGGACTTCTCCGCGGGCCAGGTGGAGCGCGTGGTGGCGCGGCTGCACGTGACGGGCACCGCTCCGGGCCAGTCCGTGCAGGTGGCGGGGCTGAAGGTCGCGTACACGGACCTGCTCGTGCAGAAGAACGTGGAGGACCAGTCCACGCTCGCCGCGGTGGCCACCAACGTGCAGGAGGAGGTCGTCCAGCGCCAGGACAAGGAGGCCACGGTGTACGCGGCCCGGGCCCGCAGCGCGCAGAACCTCCAGAAGGCCGCGGAGGCCATGAGCCAGGGCAAGAAGGCGGAAGCCAAGAGCTACCTCTCCCAGAACCAGGCCCTCTTCGAGGAGGCGGGCGCGGTGGCGGGCGCGGCGGCGGTGGCGGCGGATCAGGCCGAGCAGAGCCGCGCGATGCAGGAATACGACGACGCGGATTCCTATGAGGCCCAGAAGGCCGCCGTGAAGAACAGCAAGGTGAAGGCGCTCAAGAGCTTCGGGCGCATGGGCTCGACGTACTGAGTGTCAGGGACAAGGCGTGCGAGGGGGCATCGCCCGCCCCCCTGCCCGCCCGCCATCGCGACGTCACATCTTCGCGGTTGACCTCCGGAATCGCGTGGCCCTATCTCCGCGTTCTTCCAGGCTTCACCCCCTGGAAGCAGGGCGCACAGGAGGCGCGAAACAAGCATGGCGGCGAGCGCGAGCACCCCGTGGGTCGGGGTCATCATGGGCGGCAAGAGCGACCTGGAGCACCTGCAACCGGCGATCGACATCCTCGCCGAGCTGCGCATCCCGCACGAGGTGCGCGTCGTGTCCGCGCACCGCACGCCGGACTGGATGATGGAGTACGCGTCCAGCGCGGAGGGCCGCGGCCTGTCCGTCATCATCGCCGCGGCGGGCGGCGCGGCGCACCTGCCCGGCATGGTGTCCAGCAAGACGCTGCTACCGGTGCTGGGCGTGCCCATGCCCACCACGGTGCTGTCCGGCTTCGACGCGCTGCTCTCCATCGTGCAGATGCCCAAGGGCGTCCCGGTGGGCACGCAGGCCATTGGCAAGCCGGGGGCCGCCAACGCGGCGCTGCACGCGGCGGCCATCCTGGCGCTGAAGTACCCGGAGCTGCGCGAGCGGCTGGCCGCCTGGCGCAAGGCCCGCACGGATGAAGTGCTGGCGCAGCGCGAGGTGGCGGGATGAGCGGCCCCATGGTGCTGCCGGGCGGGACGCTGGGCATCCTGGGCGGCGGCCAGCTGGGGCGCATGATGGCGCTCGCGGCGCGCACGCTGGGCTACCAGGTGCAGGCGTTGGATCCGGACTCGGCGTGCCCGTCCCGCTCCGTGGTGGACCGCTGCCTCACCGCGTCCTTCACCGACACGGCGGCGGCCGAGGACCTGGCGCGCCAGTGCGACGTGGTGACGCTGGAGATTGAAAAGGTCTCGCTGGCCACGCTCAATGCCGTATCGCGGCACGCGCCCATGCGGCCCGGCGCCTCCGTGCTGGAGGTGGTGCAGCACCGCGGCCGGCAGAAGGCGTGGCTCGCGAAGGGCGGCTTCCCGCTGGGCCCGTGGCGCGAGGCGAACTCGGAGGCGGAGCTGTCCCAAGCCATCACCGCGCTGGGTGGAAGGTGCTTCATCAAGTCCAGCGAGGGTGGCTACGACGGGCGCGGCCAGTACGAGGTGAAGTCGGCCTCCGAGGCGGGCGTCGCGTGGAAGGAGCTGGGCGAGCGCTCCGTGGTGGTGGAGGCCGCGCTGGATTTGAAGGCGGAGCTGTCCGTGCTGGTGGCACGAGGCCCGGATGGGCAGCTCGCGGTGTATCCGCCCGCGTTCAACCACCACGAGGAGCGCATCCTCGCGTGGTCGCTGTTGCCGGGTCCGCTGCCCCAGGCCGTGCTGACGCAGGCGTCGCAGGTGGCGCGCGACATCACCGCGGGCCTGAAGGTGGAGGGGCTCCTGGTGGTGGAGATGTTCCTCCTGGGTGACGGGTCGCTGCTCGTCAACGAGGTGGCGCCCCGGCCGCACAACAGCTTCCACTCGACGGAGGTGGCGTGCCTGACGAGCCAGTTCGAGCAGGCCGTGCGCGCGGTGTGCAACCTGCCCCTGGGCTCCGTGGAGGTGGTGCGCCCTGCTGCCATCGTGAACCTGCTGGGCGACCTGTGGCTCCAGGAGGGTGGGCCCCGGTTCGCGCAGGCGCTGGCGCTGCCCGGCGTCCGGCTGCACCTGTACGGCAAGCGCGACGCGCGCAAGGGCCGCAAGATGGGCCACCTGTCCGCGGTGGGAAGCACGCCCGAGGACGCGCTCCAGCGCGTGAAGGCCGCCGCCGCGGCCCTGGGGATGTAACGCCCATGAAGACGAACGCCGCCCGGCTCCTGGACTCGCTCGGCATCGCGTACAGCTTGCGCGACTACGACGTGGATCCGGACGACCTGTCCGCGGAGACGGTGGCCGCCAAGGTGGGCATGCCCGCGGAGCAGGTCTTCAAGACGCTGGTGGCCAAGGGCGACCGCACCGGCGTGTTGATGGCGGTGGTGCCCGGCAACGCGGAGCTGGACTTGAAGGCCCTGGCGCGGCTGTCCGGCGACCGGAAGGTGGACACCGTCCCCCTCAAGGAATTGCAGCCGCTCACCGGCTACATCCGGGGCGGCGTCACCGCGCTGGGGGGCAAGAAGGACTACCCCGTCTTCGTGGATGAGACGCTGGAGCTGTTCGACGCGGTCGCCGTGTCGGCCGGGGTGCGCGGGACGCAGCTCGTCCTCGCCCCGGCGGACTACCTGCGCGTGACGAAGGGCAAGCCGGGACCCATTTCGCGTCCGAAGGCGTAGACCCTTTTCGCGAGCCGCGCGTTCGAAGGGACATTCCCGGCCCTTGGGGGCCGTTCCCGGGGTGTCCCGATGAATGCCGCCGTGTTGCAATTCCACCACCGCGAAGCCTTCGAGCACACCGTCACGCGCGCGCTGGCGGCGGGCGCCGGAGCGGGGCTCCTGCAGTGGATCTCCTTGCGCGTGGGCATGCCGGTGCCGCTCACGTGGGTGGTGCCCGCGGCGGTGGTGCTGGCGTGCGCGCGAGGCGACCGGTGGGACCGGGGACTCTTGAGTGGCCTGGGGCTGCTGCTCGTGGCGCTGCCCTATGGGCTGGGCCTGTCGCCCGCGTGGACCGTGGCCACGAGTGGCGCGGCCGCGGGCGCGCTGCTGGTGCGCTCCCGCCTCAACGACCTGGGCGAGGAGGGACAGGTCGCGGAGGCCCGCCCCACGCTCGTGCACTACGGCCTGGGCGCCGTGCTGGGCGCGGGGCTCACGCTGGCGGGCGGCGTGGTGGCGAACATCCTGTCGGTGCGGCTGGCGTCCGTGGCCACGCCCACGCTGCTGGCGGCGGCGGTGGTGGGCGGCATCGTGGGGCTCTTCGTGGGGCTGGGCGCCATCGCCGCGCACCTGGGGCTGACGGCGGATCCGGTGGAGGCGCGCGCGGAGGAGCTGCTGCCCCAGCTCTCCGGTGACTTCCACACGCTGTCCGAGCGCGCGCTGTCCCTCTACCGTCAATGCGGCCAGTCCCTGGCGAAGCTGCCCCGGGAGCCCGCGCGCGAGGAGCTGGCCCGCACGCTGGCGCGGATCACCCGGGGCGCGGTGGAGCTGGCGTCCGAGTGGGCCGGCGTGGAGGCGCAGCTGGAGGAGCGCGCCGTCGCGGAGTTGCAGGCGGAGCGCGAGAGCCTGGAGCGCAGCGCTCGCGCGAGCACGGACGTGGTGGCGCGCCGGCAGCTGGAGGCCGCGGCGGCGTCGCTGGCGGAGGAGGTGGAGCGGCTGGGAGACATGCGTCAGCGGCGCGAGCGAATCCTCGCGAGGCTGCGCGCGGAGGTGGCCCTGCTGGAGCGTGCGCGCGTGGCGCTGCTGTCCCTGCGCAGCGGTCAGGCCCAACTGAAGGCGGCGGAGCTGGCCTCGCTGGCCCGCCGGTTCCGCGCCCTCTCGACCGCCCAGGGAGAGGAGGGCCAGGCGATGGACGCGGTCGCGGCCCAGGTCACGCTGACCCAGGTGGCGGCGGCGAACGTGGCCCCGGTGCTCCCGGTGGATCCGTCACCAGCAGAATCCGAGGGCGCCAAGGTGCCGGAACTCCAGCGGATTCAGGGGGAATAGGACCTGGGGAGGCTGACGGGGCCCGCCCGCCCCGGGCCCTGGGGGCCGCCCGAGGCAAGCGTCCGTTTTCGATGTTGGCCCTGCCGAGTGGTCGGGGGGGACTGAAGCTTGCCCCAGAGCGCGGTACATTTCGGGAGCCATGAGCCTGCCCTCCCCCAGCAAGCCCGCACCACCACCGCCCTGGCTCTGGAACGGTGACGAGCCGAGGGTCGCCACCGTCTTCCAGCCCATCGTCGATCTGCTCAGCGGCGAAGTCCTCGGCCACGAGGTGCTGTCGCGAGGCCTGGGCCCGGTGGAGTCCCCCAACGAGTTGTTCAACCGCGCGCGGGTGGAGGGCTTCACCTACGAGTTGGAGCGCGCGTGCTGGACCGCGGCGGTGCGCCGCATCGCCACGCTGCCGGAGGCGCAGCGGCGCGGGCCGTTCTTCTTCAACGTCAGTCCGGACGTGCTGAGCGACGAGCGCTTTGGCGGCGCGTCCACGCTGGAGCTGCTGCGTCAGCACGGCCTGAGTCCCCAGCAGTTGGTGCTCGAAATCACCGAGCGCAGCACGTTCGAGGACACGGAGCAGCTGCGCATGCTCGCGCGGCGGTACGCGGAGCAGGGCTTCGGCATCGCGCTGGATGACTTCGGCGCGGGGCACTCGGGCCTGGTGACGCTGGTGCACAGCGCGCCGGACTTCATCAAGTTGGACCAGGCCCTGGTGCGGGACATCCACCTGCACACGTACCGGCAGCACCTGGTGAAGTCGCTGGTGGCGTTCGCGCAGCGCGTGGACGCGGTGCTCATCGCCGAGGGCGTGGAGACGTGGAACGAGCTGGCGGTCCTGCTGCGCCTGGGCATCCGGCACGCGCAGGGCTATCTGCTGGCGCGGCCCGTGAGCTCGCCGCAGCGGCCGGGAGCGGACTTCGCGGAGCGTTGCCGCGAGGCCATCCGCGCCCTGCACCACCGCGAGCACGAGGATGACGAGACGGTGGGCAGCATGATCATCCGCCCGCCGTGCGCGCCGGTGACGGCGCAGGCGGTGGAGCTGGACCGGCTCTTCCGCCGCACGCCGGGCGAGGACCACGTCGTGCTGCTGGACGGAGAGCAGCCGCAGGCGGTGGTGACGCGGCGGAGCTTCTACGCGCGCTTCGGGGGAACCGCCGCCAGCACGGAGGCCGCGCTTCCGGACGCGCCGCGCGAGGCGCTGATGGTGGTGGAGGACGCGACGGCCATCACGGCGCTGGCGCGCATGGCGATGCGCCGTCCGCCCGAAACGGTCTACGACCCGGTGGTGGTGACGGACGCGAAGGGCCACTTCCTGGGCACGGTGACGATGAAGCAGCTCATCGCGCGGGCCTCGGACCTGGAGCAGCACGCGGCGACGGGCGCGCACCCGCTGACGGATCTGCCCGGCAGCCGGATGATCGAACGGTGGATCCGCGCGGCGCTCCAGGGCAGCGCGTTCACGGTCATCTACGCGGACCTGGATCACTTCGAGGCGTACAACGACCGTTACGGATTCCTCCAGGGTGACCGGGTGATCCGCTACACGGCGAGCGTGTTGTCGGAGTGTCTGCACCTGCTGCCGGAAGGCTCGAACCTGGGCCACGTGGGCGGCGACGACTTCGTGCTCGTGTGTCCGGACGCGGTGGCGCCGGAGGTGTTGCGCACGCTCTGCCAGCGCTTCGACGCGGAGAAGGTCCCGCTCTACGGACCGGAGGACCTGCGGCGCGGGGGCTTCACGGCCAAGGACGCGGCGGGCAACACGGTGCCGGTGACGTTGAGCCTCGCGGCGGTGGACCACCAAGGGCTGTCCGCCAACCCCCACCCCGCCGAGCTGTCCGCCGTCGCCGCGTCCCTGCGAAAGCGCGTGAAGGCCGTCTCCGCGCAGACGCACACGAGCACGTTCCTGTTCCAGCCCGGCGCGGTGAAGTAGCCGGACCGCGCCTCACGTCCCGAGTGCGGCGCGGTCATCCGCGGGGCCCCACCGAAACGACGCGGCACGCAGTCGGGCCCACCGGCATCCCCCGCTGTTCCTGGGGGCCCCGTCAGCGGAGCACCGCACGAACCTGTCCGACTGTCCGACAGGCCCGCCGCCCCATCCGGTCGGCAGAAAACCTGTCCGACTGTCCGACAGGTTTCGGCAAGCCGCGCCGGGCGGACCCTCCCCTTCGCTTGAGCAGCGAAAACGTGTCCGACAGTCCGACAGGTTGGGCGTGCCGGCGCTGGGGCCCGCCGCCCCACCAGGCGGCGGAAACCTGTCCGACTGTCCGACGGGTTGGGATGCCCTTGGCGGAAGGTCCTTCCGGGCCATCCGTGCCCCGAAAACCTGTCCGACAGGTTTGGAAGGCCGTGACCAGGAGCAGAGGCCGTCCCCTGCCCGAGCAGCGAAAACCTGTCCGACTGTCCGACAAGTTGGAGGGCCCTGGCGAGGAGAGGAGGCCCCCATCCGCGCAGCGAAAGCTGTCCGACTGTCCGACAGCTCTTGGCATGTCATGGCCGGGGGCCCTTCCCATCCGTTCGACCAACGGAAAGCTGTCCGACTGTCCTACAGGTTGGACGAACCGGGGCTGCGGGCCTCGGCGCCGCCCGAGCGGCGGAAACCTGTCCGACTGTCCGACAGGTTTTGCCGCGTCCAGCGGACGGGGGGCGCCCCTGGATGGGGCCGGGGGCGCAGGTACTCGCCGTTCCTGGACGCGGTGCGGCGATTCGCCGGCCGGCCCCCACGCAGTGTGACAGACCGTTTCGCGAGCGCCTTGCCCTACTCCCAGGCGAGGTGGAGCCGTCCGTCGGTGTAGAGGCGGCCCGTGGCCTTCAGTTCGGTGGAGCCGTTCTCCACGGTTCGGTGCACGTTCGCGGGCGGCGCCAGCAGCGTGTCCCGTCCCAACGCGAACGCCTGCTCCCGCACCAGCACCAGGTAGGCCTTGTCGAGTTGGAGCGCCCGCCCCCGTGACGGCGTCACCAGCCACGCGAGGTCGCGGTCCCCTCCTGGTGCCGCGCGCCTGACCGCTGACAGGTCCAGCACTCCGTTCGGGAAGAAGCGCGCGAGCAGCTCTTCGTTCGCACGGAACTCATCGCCGCCCTGCACGCGCTCGAAATATGTCGCGGTCTCCGGTGCGGTGTGCCCTGCCCGCGGTACGTCCGGCAGGCCTCGCAGGTGCAGGGTCCTCCAGCCTTCGCGCCCCGGCACCTTGCGCGGGAACGCGAAGGTCTGGTCCACCGTCACGCCCAGGTTCGTGTGCCAGCCCATGCAGTAAACGTGTTCCTCCAACGTCTGGAGCCGCAGCCGTTCCTTCGCGTCTTCGATGAGCCCTGCAGGCGCCAGCCGAACTCGTTGATCAGCCCCCAGCTCCGGCGTGCCTGGGAACGCGGGCAGACGGCCGCGCACCTTCTTCTCCTGCTCCTCCGCGTAGAAGTCCCGCACGCGGTCGTCCGCCATCACGTTGTTGCCGACGCCGCCCGTGTGACACGTCCAGCACGGGTTCGAGCCCCCGGCCGCCTTCGAGTAACACATGGACGGAACCGGAGCCTCGCGGTTGGCCACGCGGCGGCCCGCCGCCAGGGCCTGCGCGAGCGGAGCGAGTGGACGCGGACGGCAGCGGGCACACCAGCGGCGAGGGCGCGCGCTTCGACGCGCGGCGCGCATCCTGCAGAGGTGGCGTGGCGCGGCCTCGAGCAGCGCGTCACTTCTCCATCACGGGCGGACCGGGCGCACGACAAGCGCGCATCACCGGCTCCCGTTGCGTCACGGCGTGACGGGGATTGTGCTCACGCCCTCGAACTCCGCCGTGCCGCCGCGGACGATGCCGTTCTTCTGGCACCAGCCGCCCGGCACCTCCAGCACGTACTGGCTGGGGATGCCCACCGTGCGGTTCGTCAGCGTGCGCGGCTCCGCGTTCTCGATGATGCCCACGACGCGGCCCTCGGACGTGATGAACAACATGTCCAGCGGGATGAGCGTGTTGCGCATCCAGAAGCCGCGCACCTCTTCATCCGGGAAGATGAAGAGCATGCCCTGCCCCGCCGGCAGCGACTTGCGCCACATGAGCCCGCGCGTGCGCGACTCGCCCGTGGCGGCCACCTCCACCTCCACGCGGTGCACTCCACCGTAGGCATCCTTCAGCCGCACGTGCGCGCGCGGCAGGGTCGGCATCACGTAGTCCTCCGCCGACACGTCCTTGGACTTCGGACGCGCCGGAGCGGGCGCGGCGGGCTTCGGAGGCGCGGCGGGCGCTTCCTGACACGCGCCGCCCGCGAAGGCCAGCGCCGCCAGGACGAACGTGAGGCGCGTCCGCGTCTTCATGACGGGTGCTGGGGGTGCAGGGGCTTGTTGAGCAGCTTCTCGGTCAGCTCGGAGCCCAGGCTGTCCGACATGAGCCGCTCCACCAGCGTCTCGAAGTCCACGCGCTGGGACTCGCTGCTGTAGATGAAGCGGATGCCCATGCCGGGCTCCTCCGCGTCGGCCTTGGACCAGACGACTTCGCCCAACAACTCGAAGGGTGCCTCGCGGTGCGGCACCGTCAGCTTGAAGAGGAAGCGCGTGCCAATGGGCAGTGGCTTCTTCGTCTTGATGAACGTGCCGCCCTTGCTGATGTTCTTCGTGTAGTCAGCGAAGAACGAATTGAGCTTCTTGTAGTCGACCTTCAGCTCGATGGGCGCACGACCGTGGGTGCGCAGTTCGGATCCGCTCTTCTGTTCGGACATGCGGCCGGGGAGTATAGGGGACGCCATGCGGCAAGTCCTCCCCCGTGCCCGTGCACTGTTGGGCCGTCCAGCCGTCCTGGCCACCGTGCTGCTGCTCGGCGGTGGGGGGTCGGCCCTCGTCCTCCTCCCCCTCTTCGGGGTCCCCGGCTTCGAGCTGGGCCTGGCCCTGTCCATCGCCGTCGGCCTGCTCGGAGGTGGGACAGGCATCGCCGCCGCCGCCCAGGAGCGCCGCATCCTCACGGGCGCCGCCCCCATGCCCGCCCGGGTGGAAGCGTCCGCCCTGCCCGGAACCGCCGTGGGCCGCGCCCTGGGCGCCAGCGCCGTCCTGAACCTGGGGGTGCTCGTCCCCCCCTTCGTGTGCGCCCTGCTCTTCGCCCGGCTTCGCACCGCGTGCGACCCCTTCGAGCTGGCGGGCTTCTACCCCCTGCTCACCCTCCCCTCCGCCCTGGTGGCCTCCGCGGCGGGCGTGCTCCTGGGCTTCGCGACGGCCCGGCCCCGGGGCGCGGCGGGCCTGTACGCCCTGCTCCTCCTCGCCTCACTGGCGGTGACGGTGTGGCCCATCGTCTTCGGGCCCCAGGTGTTCGCCTTCAACATCTTCCTGGGCCACCTGCCCGGCCCGCTCTACGACGAGGCCCTCCAGATGACGGCCGCGCTGGGCTGGTTCCGCCTGGAGACGCTCTTGTGGGTGGGCGTCTTCGCGGGGCTCGCCATCGCGCTGCTGGATGTGCGCACCGGGCGCCTGGCGCTGAAGGGCGCGCGCGTGGGCGGGCTGCTGGGGCTGGTGCTCCCCTGCGCCCTGGGCATCCTCTGGCTGGAGGCCCGCGCGCCACAGCTGGGCCTGCGGATGAGCGACGCGTACCTCTCCGAGCAGCTGGGCGGCGTGCGGGAGACGGAGCACTTCGTCCTGCACTACCCGCGCGGCAAGGCGCGCCAGGACGTGGACCGCATGGCCCGCGACCTGGAGTTCCGCTTCACCCAGACGTCGGGCTTCCTGGGCGTGGCCCCCACGGAGCGCGTGCGCGTGTGGCTCTACCGCTCCGAGGACGAGAAGCAGCGGCTGGTGGGCGCCGGCCGCACCCAGTTCGCCAAGCCCTGGCGCACGGAGCTGCACATCCAGGACAAGCCCTTCCCCCACTCCACGCTGCACCATGAATTGGCGCACGTGATGGCGGGCCCGGCCGGCTCCGGCTTCTTCCGCGTCACCACCCGGCTGGGCGTGTGGCCGCTGATGGGCGTGATTGAAGGGCTCGCGGTGGCCGCGGACGACCCCGTCCAGGGCGAGCTCACCCTGCACCAGTGGGCCGCGGGCATGCGCCGGCAGGGGCTGGCCCCGGACATGCGCGACCTCATGGGGCCCAAGGGCTTCTACCAGTCCGCCCCGGCGCGCGCGTACACCGTGGCGGGTTCGTTCCTGCGCTACCTGGCGGACACCTACGGCGCGGACCGGCTGCGCGCCGTCTACGCGCACGCGGACTTCAACGAGGCCTACGGCCGGCCCCTGGACGAGCTCGTCACCGAGTGGGAGCGCACCCTGGACGCGCTGCCCCTGGACGCGTCCGCGCTCGCGCGCGCCTTCGCCCGCTTCCGCACCGGCAGCCTCTTCACCCGCGCCTGCGCCCGCGAGGTGGCCCGCCTGTCGGACTCCGCCCGCGAGTCGCTCGCCAGCGACCCGCAGGACGCGCTCGATCGCTACCAGCGCGCCGCCCGGCTCCAGCCGGAGGAGCCGTCCTACCAGCTGGGCCAGGCCGTGGCCCTGGACGCCCTGGAGCGCGGGCCTGACGCGGCGAAGGTGCTGGCCTCGCTCGCGGCCCAGGTGAAGGACCGGCCCGCGCTCGCCGCGGAGGTGGCCGTGGCCCGCGCCGACGTGGCCCTCCACCTGGAGGACGTGGAGGGTTCGCGCGCCTTCCTCCAGGCCGCGCTCGCGCTGGACCCGGGGCCGGAGCTCACGCGCACCGCCCAGGTGAAGCTGGCCGCGCTGGAGACGCCGTCGCGCCGCGCGCCCATCGAGGCGTACTTCCGCGCGCCGCAGGAGGAGCTGCGCCTCTTGCTGTTGGACCGCGCCCTCCTCGCTTCGCCGCAGGATCCGTGGCTGCGCTACCTGCTGGGGCGGCGGCTGCACCAGGTGGGGGCCCCGGCGCTCGCAGGCGAGCAACTCCAGCGCGCGCTTTCGGACACCACCCTCCCGGAGGCCATCCGCCGGGAAGCCACGCGGCTGAAGATTGAAGACGCCTACTTGGCGGGCGACTGCGGCGCCGTGCGGCATGAAGTGGGTGCGCTGCCGGACTACGGGGCCGCGTTCCGTGCGGCGGCCTCCGAGTGGCAGGCCCGTTGTGACTTCGAGCAGACGGCCTATCGCGGGCCCCTGGTGCCGCGTCAGGCTTTCCGCTAGACGCGGGCCCCTGCGCAGAGACGATTCACGCATTGACGGAAAGGTGGATGGGGCATGCACTTCGAGAAGACGCAGTACATCCAGGGGACGGTGGACGAGGTGGAGCGCGCGCTCCTCGACGAGCGCTACTTCCCGTACCTCCTCCAGCACCACGGCGTGCTGTTGGAGCTGCAGCCCCAGGAGGTGCGCGTCGACGGTGACCGCGTGCACCGCAAGGTGCGCTACCGCCCCAAGCCCGTCATCTCCTCCGTGGGCCCCAAGAAGGTGTCGCCGGAGTGGTTCGCCTTCATCGAGACGTCCACCTACGACAAGCGCACCAAGCAGCTCACGTTCACCAACACGCCCACGTCCCACACCATCTCCAAGATGCTGGTGAACACGGGCGTGCTGAAGCTGCGCGACCTGGGCAATGGCCAGACGGAGCGCAAGATGGAGGGCGAGCTGTCCCTCAAGGTGCCCTTCCTGCTCAAGCCCGTGGCGATGATCGCCGAGCCGCTCATCAAGACGGAGGGCCTCAAGATCCTCGACGGCGAGCTGCCCGTGCTCAACCGCTTCATCGCTGAAGTCATCCGCGCCAAATAGTCAAAGCGCATGGAGGGCGGCGGGGCCTGGGAATGGGTTGACACAAATGCGGTTGAACCCATAAGGCCCCGCCATGCACAACCGCTTCCTCGCCCTCTGCGCCGTCTTCTTCCTGGCCGCATGCGCCCCGAAGCGCATCCCCGGCACGGAGCTGGAAGACACCGGTGACACCCGCGCCATCCTCGCCGTGATGGAGAAGTACCGCGCCGCCCTGGAGGCCCGCGACGCGAAGGCCATCCAGGCGCTGGTGTCCCCGAAGTTCCGCGACGACTCCGGCACCCCGGACGACCCGGCGGACGACCTCACCGCCAGCAACCTGGAAGCCCACCTCCAGGCCCTCTTCCAGAAGGTGCAGAACCCCAAGGTGGACTTCAACGTCCGCCGCGTGGAGTTCCACGAGGACGAGGACATCGCGCTCGCCATCTACTACTGGAACGCGTCCTGGCGCATGCCCGGCCTCAACGCCCGGCCCCAGTCGGACTCGGAGCTGGAGCAGATGGTGTTCCAGAAGGTCAACGGCGAGTGGAAGATCGTCTCCGGCATCTAGCCGCCGGCCTTCCCCTCAGGCGCCCACGAGCGCCCGCAGCCCGTCCGGGCCCATGCCGTCCAGGGCCCGCGCGCGGGACAGGTAGGTGCGGAAGTCCTTGGGCGCGAGCTTGTCCGCGCCCAGCGGGGACAGGTGGTAGTCGCGGATGCGGCTGGTGGTGAAGCGCACCGCGCCGTAGAGGGCGTGGCCGTACAGCGCCCGCTTCTCCACGTCCGACAGCGGCCGCGCATCCTGGTAGCCGCGCAGGAGCGCCTGGCACCGCTCGGGCTGGTACGTCCCCTCGAAGCACCACGCGTTGAGGGTGATGGCCACGTCCAGCGCGTACGCGTCCACGCAGGCCATCTCGAAGTCGAAGAAGGCGCCCACGCGGTCGCCCAGCCACTTCACGTTGTCCAGGAAGAGGTCCGCGTGGATGACGCCTCGGGGCTCCAGTCCCTGGCGCTCGGCGTCCACGCGCGCGAGGTACCGCTCCAGCTCCGCCGCCACCGAGACGAGCTCCGGCTCTGGCCGCTGCGACAGGCCGCCCAGCCAGTCCTTCACCAGGGCGGGGCCGTAGGGGTTCGCGCGCGTGCCCCCGAAGGACTGCGTCACCCGGTGCAGCTTGCCCAGCTCGGCACCCAGGCGCTCCAGCACCTCCGGCGTGAGGCCGTCGCGAGTGTACTCCTCTCCGGCCAGCCACTTGAAGACGCTGATCCGCCCGCCGTGCAGCTCCAGGAAGGGCGCCGGGCCCGGCGGCACCAGCAGCACGGGCGCGGGGAAGTGCGCGCGGGACAGGTGCTCCAGCAGGGACGCCTCGAAGCGCAGATCCTCCGGCGAGCGCACCGTCGTGTGGCGCACGAAGACGCGGCCTGCGTCCGTCTCCAGCCGGTGGTTGGTGTTGATGGAGCCCTGGGGAATCGGCGTGATGGAGCGCACCGCCCCCAGGCCCCAGACGTCCGCCACCTGGGTGAAGGCCTCGGGGGGAAGTGTCGTGTAGACGGCCATGGCGTGCCTCCGGGGCGTGCCGCCCCCGCGTGCGTACTGCCCCCACCCGTTGACACCCCGGGGGGCCAGACCTATCTGGTCATGCCCGTCCTACTTCGCATCACTGTCTGAAAATCTTCAATCTTTGCGCGTGAGGCCACCCCCATGGAAACGTCGGGCCGCGGTGACTGGAAGCGTCGCGAAGGACTGGGCAGCGCCCTGGCCCAGATTGGCGTCGTCGCCGTGCTGCTGGCGGCGGGGGTCGTCTGGTACGTGCACCGGGGACAGGTGCGCCAGGAGGTGGACGCCCACCTGCGCACGGCGCGCTCCGCGGTTGTGAGGGGCAACCCCGGCGACCTGGCCATGGCGCAGCAGAACCTGGAGGCCCTCTTCGCGCTCGCGCCGGACTCGCGCGATGCGCGGGCATTGGCCGCGGACCTCCAGGCGGAGCTGTGGCTCACCCACCACCAGCCCGGCGCGGACGCGAAGGCGCGCGAGCAACTGGAGCGCGCGGAGACGCTGGGCTCGCGCTCCGGTGAGCGCTACGGCGCCCGGGCGCTGCTGCTCGTGGGCGCGGGACAGACGGCGGAGGCGAACAAGCTCTTGGAGGAGCTCAAGTCCCAGGGCGCCAACAGCCCCCGGCTGACGCTGGCCCAGGCGCGGCTGCTGCAGAAGGAGGGGCGCCTCTCGGAGGCCCGCCAGGCCTTCGCGCGCGCGGCGGAAGGGGCCTGGAAGGATCCGCGCTTCTCCGCGGCCTACGGGGAAGCGCTGCTCGACGAGGGGATGTTCCCCCAGGCGGTGGAGGCCTTCGCGCGCGCCACCGCCGCGAACCCGGATCACCTGCTGTCGCGGGTGACGTCCGCCCTGGCGCAGCTGTACGCGGGGCGGCCTCCGGATGGCGTGACGGCGTTGCTGGAGGAGGTGCGCTCGCGAGGCAAGGAGCTGACGCCCGCGCTCCAGGCCCGCATGGCGGTGGCCCAGGCGGAGGTCTCCCTGGCGAAGGGCGCCCCGGATGAGGCGCTCACCCACGTGGACGCGGCGCTGAAGGCCTGGCCGGACGAGCACTACGCCCTCTTCACCCGCGGCCGTGCGCTCGCGGTGAAGCGCGCCCCGGAGGCCCGCCAGGCCTTCGAGGCGGCGGTGGCGAAGCGGCCCACCGCGCCGCTGCTGACGCTGGAGGGCGCGCGGCTGCTCCAGGCCCAGGGCGACGGCGAGGGCGCGCTGGCCATGCTGGACGCCTACGAGAAGACCTTCCGCGAGGTGAAGGCGCGGACGGCGGACGGCAAGGAGCTGCCCGCGCTGGACAAGGACGACCGGTACTGGCTCACGCGCGGCGGCGTGATGGAGGCGGCCGGCCGTCAGGACGACGCGCTCGCGGCCTACGACAAGGCGCTCTCGGCGCGCGGCGTGGGGCTGGCGCGGGCGCAGTACGCCAAGGGCGCGCTGCTGCTCGCGCGCAAGGACTTCGACGGCGCGAAGTCGCTGCTCACCGCCGTGGCCCCGGAGACGGGCGCGGGCAGCATGCCGGAGGCGTACGCGGCGCTGGGCGAGCTGCTCTTCGCCCAGGGCGAGTTCGCCGCCGGGTGCCAGCAGCACTACTTCTCACTCGTGCGCGCCCGCGCCCAGGGCGCGCCCGCGGAGCAGCTGGCCACGCGCGCCAACGACATCAAGAAGCGCCTGGAGACCAGCGGCCAGCCCGCCATGGCCAAGGCCTGGCTCACGGAGGCGGGGCCGCTCTTCAACGGCAACGACCCCGCCGCGGGGACGCGCTAGAGCAGCTCCGAGGGGTCCAACCGGCGCTGCTTCGCCTTCACCACGCGCCACTCGCCATCGGCTTCCTTCTCGAAGGTGCCCTCGATGGAGTAGGCGTTGAGGACGCTGTCCCGGGCCAGGTCCTCCAGCTTGTCCGCCTGCGAGCGGCCGAAGATGAAGCGCGCCTGGAAGTCCCCCTGCGTGGGCGACACCTCCTGCACGTCGATGTCGGTGGTGAAGATGCGGACCCACTGGCCGCGCAGCACCTGCGCGGTCAGGATGCCGCGCACGTCCTGCTTGCTCCAGCCTTCCTTCGTCTTGAAGCGCTCGGACACGCCCTCCATCACCTCGCCCACGTCCTTGTCCTCGGCCGCGCTCGTCATCGCGATGATGCGCCGGGTGACGGCGTCCTTCACGCCCGGCTCCTCGCGCGGCCAGAAGAACAGCACGAGCGCCGCGGCGGCCACCGCCGCCATGCCAGTCAACACCCGGGTTCGAGTCAGCACCATCTCAGGCGGCCCCGGTCTCCGGCTCCAGCATCATGTCGTCCGCGTCGATGATTTCGAGCGGGCGCAGCGCTTCGCCAATCTGCTTCAGGCGGCGGTCGGACAGCTGCTCCAGGTACGTGCGGATGTTGGGGAAGGTCTTCACCAGCTCCTGGAAGGCCTCGCGCTTGAGCCACCCCGCCGCCGTCTTGCGCGTCACGGACACCGTGGCCGTGGCCCGCAGGCCCGTGAGGAGTGAAATCTCTCCCGCCACGTCGCCCTCGCGCAGCACGCCCAGCGTCACCATGCCGCCCGCCGGGTCCTCCTTCTGCACCGTCAGCTCGCCGGCCAGCACCAGGAAGAGGCCCTGGGAGTACTCGCCCTCCACCAGGACCTTCTCGCCGGGCTGGAGCGCGCGGAAGGTGAAGCGCTGGAAGAACGCGCCCCGCTCCGACTCCGGCAGCTGCTGGAACAGGGGCGAGTTCGCCATCAGGTTGCGCATCATGCGCTGCTGCGCGAAGTCCGCCAGCAGCTGCGGCACCGCCGGGTGGCTCTTCGCCACCGCGTTGAGGTGCTCGCGGCGGATTTCGAAGACCTCCGAGTCCGACACCGCCGTCACCGACGCGGTGGGCGGCGCGCCCGTGAGCAGCGCCAGCTCCCCGAAGATGGAGCCGCCGCCCAGGAAGCCCAGCGTGCGGTCCTCGCCGTCCGTCCTGCGCGTCACCTCCGCCTTGCCGGCGACGATGACGTGCAGGTGATCATCCGGCTCGCCCTCGCGGCTGATGACCTCCTCCGGCTTGATGGTGCGCCACACCATGCGCCCCACCAGGTCGAAGAACGCGTCCCGGTCCAGGTCCGCGAACAGCGGCAGGGGCGGACGGCTCTGCGGATCCGCGGTGCCGCCGGTGTCCGGCGCGGCCAGCACCTCGATGGCGCGGTTGGACAGCTCCTCGCCAACGAGGCCCATCAGGTCCGTGTCCACCTTGCCGTCGTACAGGTGCTCCGGCGGCAGGGGCGGCGGCACGGCGGCGCGGCCCGGGGCGCTGCGCGCGGCGCGCGAGTGCACCCGGTAGAGCGTCTCCTTCAGGCGGCGCTCGTTGGGCGACAGCTCCAGGGCCAGCTTGCACGCGGCCATGGCGCTCAAGAGGTAGTCGCGGCGCAGCAGCCCCTCCGCGCACGCGTGGTACGCGGTGACGGCGCGCTCACGCTCGCCCAGCTCCGCCAGGCACCGGGACGCCAGCATGCGCGAGCGGTGGTCCGCGGGCACGCGGCGAACGGCCTCCGCGAAGACGGCGAGGGCGCGCTCGAACTGGCGCTCCTCGAACAGGTCCATGCCCAGCTCACGCAACGACGACTCGTTCATCCGGTGTCTCCAGACCGCTCACGACGACAGGTGTGACAGGGATACATGAAGAGGCCGCCCACCCCACTCCCCGGGCGGCGGCCCCTGACGGAAAAGCTTCGCGCTACGAACCGCCGGCCTTCTGCAGCTCGCTCAGCGCCATCTCCGCCTTGCGCTTCACGTCCGCGCCGTCCGCGGACGCCTCGATGACGATCTTGAACTGCTCCGTCGCCAGGGCGGGGTCGCGGTCGCGCGAGATGTACGCCGACAGGTACAGCTCCTCCACCTTCTTCTGCAGCTCGTCCAGGCCGTCACGGGCGCGCGAGTCACCCGGGTTGAGGCGCAGCGCCTCGCGGAAGCTGCGGCCCGCCAGCGGGTACTCCTTGCGCTTGAAGGCCGCCTGCCCCGCCGCCACCGACGCGGAGGCCAGCTCGTTGTCCAGCGTGTCGCCCAGCGAGCCCGCGAAGCCGATCTGCCGGTACACCTCCACCGCGCGGCGCAGCGGCTTCACGGAGGCCTCCAGCGCGTTGTTCTCGTACTTCTTCTGGCCCTCCTCGAAGGCGGAGCGGAACTGGGGGATGAGCTTCTTCAGGTTGCGCGCGCGGGCCTGGATGTCCGCCTCGCCGCGGTACTTGTCCATCACCCGGTCCACCTCCAGCGACGCGCGCTGGAAGTCCCCGCCGTTGAAGCGGCGCTCCACGTCCTGGAAGGCCTCCGCCACGAACTCCGCGCGGCGCTGCTTGGCGTTCTCCGCGGCCACCGCCTGCCGGATGCCGGCCTGCCGCGCGGCCTGCTGCGCCTCCTTGGCCAGCTGGTTCTCCAGGTCCGCCAGCTTCTGCTCGTAGAGCGAGCGCGTGCCCTGCGGCAGCTCCGCGATGAGGGTGCGCGCGTCGTCCGGCCGCCGCTCGTTCAGCGCCGCATCGACCAGGCCCAGCGTGTACGCCGCCTCGCGCGAGTCCAGCTCCTCTTCCAGCTTCTTGCGCACCTCGTCCGTGCGCGCCGTGCCCTGCGGCGTGCTGGTCAGCTTCGCGCGCGCGTCCGGATAGCGGTTCTCCGCCATCAGGTCCCGGGTCGCCTGGAAGGCGTCCATGATGTCCTGCAGCTGCTGCGCCGCCTTGGCCACGCCGTCCACGTCGATGCCCACGCGCAGCTTCTCCGCCTCCTGGGCGAAGCGCACCGCGTCCGGGTAGTCGCCGTCCCGCACCTTGTCGCGCGCTCGCTGCATCAGCTCCTGGGCGCGCGCCTGGTTGGGGTCCACCACCGGCTTGGGCGGCGGCTTGTTCCCGCCGGACAGGGCCAGGCCGGCGATCAGCATCAGCAGCACCAGGCCACCGACCGCCGCGCCCACCTTCATCTTGAAGGTGATCTTCAAGCCCTCGCGCGCCGACGAGCGCACCGGACGCGGACGGGGCACGCCCGTCTTGCGCGCCTTCTCGTCGCGCATCAGGTCCGCGAGCTTGTAGTTCGCGTTGGTCTTCTCATCCAGGCGCGGGTCCTTCTTCTCCTCCTTCTTGTCCTCCTTCTTGTCCTCCGCCTCGCCGGACTCGGCCTTGGCGCGCATCTCCTTGATGAGCTCGCCCTCGTCCACGAAGCGCAGGCGCGTCTTGCCCACGGAGATTTCATCCCCGTGCTTGAGGATGCACTCGTCGACCTTCTGGTCGTTCACCTGGGTGCCGGAGATGCCGCCCAGATCGCGCATCACCACGCCGCTCTCGCCGTAGACGAGCTCCAGGTGGCGGCGGGACACCGTCTGGTCGCCCAGGGCGAAGTCGCAGTCCTTGCTGCGCCCCACCACCATGCGCACGCCCTTGAAGCGCTTCTTGCGCCCCTTGTCCGGGCCGTCCAGCACCAGCATCAGCACCGGGGGGCCGGCGCGCGTCGTCTCGGAGTTGTCCTCGTCCTCCTCGGCCGGCTCCTCCGCCTCCGGACGCATGGCGTCGATGGAGGCCACCCGCGTCTCGCCCGTGCGCGAGCGGACGGGCTCCGCGTCGCCGTACAGCTCCGGGTCGCCCCCGTCCTGGCTGTCCTCGCCGGAGAGCGGCGCGGACCAGTCTTCATCCGGCACGGCGGAGACGCGGCGCGAGCTGCCCCCCGCGGGGGCTTTGGGTCGGCGGTCCGCCGTCGCGCCCCCGGCCGAACGGCCGGTGCCCGAACGCGATGACGGTGATGGACGGCGAGGAGGCATGGTGGGTCCAGGTTGAAGCGGCGGACATCTTAGAGCGCCCACCGCACGGTGGGAATGCGCTCCCAGCGTTCCTTTCAGGGAAGACGGGCTCGATCCGGTTCGTTGGCCCGCACGCCGCCCCCTCCCCGATGTAGGTTTCCTCCATTCCCGTTTCCCCAAGAGC
>NZ_RAWC01000086.1:0-33218 GCF_003611685.1 Corallococcus sp. CA049B
CCCACCCTCCTGTCGCCCGTGAGGGTGACGCCCGTGCCGCTGGCGCTCCACATGGAAAGCAGTACGGGCCGGAACGGCAACGCGCACCTGCCGGGCAGGGTGGTGCGCCGCTAGTGAGCACTTGTGATCGCGCCGCGCGCGCATCCATCCCCGGACGACATCCACATGGCCCCGCGGGGCCGGTCGTCACCGCTTGCCCGCTTGCCGTTGCCGCCGGGGTCTGCCGGGCCCCATTCCAAGGAGGACGGGGGGCCGTGTTAGGACGGAGACACGTCCCGTCCCCGCGGCTGGAGCGCGAGGGCGCGACGCCTCTTCCTGGAAGGACTCATGCGTTCGACTTCGGCACTGGCGTTGATGATGGCTTCTCTCGCGGTGGGCGCGCTGTCGGCTTGCGGCGACGACGGCAAGACGGACAACACCCCGGACTCGGGCACGGACGCGGGCACGAACACCGACGGCGGCACCAGCACGGGCAACGGCGAGTGCCCCGCCTCCGCCATCATCTGTGAGGACTTCGAGAACGGGGAGACCGGCTGGAAGCAGCCGGACGAAGACCACCACGCCACCATCGCCGTCGACAGCACGCGCCCCCGCTCCGGCAAGGCCTCGGTGCACGTGAAGACGGACCCGGGCTACAACGAGGACACGGGCCAGGGGGACCAGCAGGCCATCGCGCACCTGCGCAGGGACATCCCGGCGTTCGGCACGAAGCTCTATACGCGCGCGTACGTGTACCTGAACCGGGCCTCGCCGGAGGGCGTGATGGGGACGTACTTCATCCTCTTCTCCCCGAAGGACAACGACTTCGGCGGCATCGAGCTTCAGGGGATGCACAGCGGCGCCTTCGCGCTGGATGACTGGAGCGGCATCAAGGGCACGGGCTGGAACCACCAGGAGGGCACGGAGGTCACGGTGTCGCCCAAAAAGTGGACCTGCATCGAGTGGGGCGTGGAGCGTGCCAACAGCTCCGCCACCACGGGCCACGCGCTGGTGTGGGTGGACGGCAAGCTGGCCTTCGACTTCCCGAACGTGGGCATCCGGCCGTTCACCAACTTCGGGGTGGGCTACGGCTTCGTGCACCCGAAGGGCGACTCCGCGTCGGAGACGTGGATCGACGACCTCGCGGTGGCGCCCGAGCGCATCGGCTGCGAGTGACGCCATGTCGCTGAACCGCGTCGCGGACGAGACCCTTCACATCCTGGAGCAGGGCACGTACGTGCCGCTGTCCGGGCGGGAGGTGTCCATTCGCGACGCGGTGTCGCGCGCGGTCGAGGGCACCGTGCTGGTGCGCCCCGGTGACTTCGAACACCTCACGCGGCCCGCGCCGGTGCCGGGCTTCACCATCGAGGTGACGCCGGAGAAGACGGGCGACGCCGCGCGCCGGCTGGTGGAGCAGGAGGGCGAGGCGCGGGTGCTCGCGCTCAACTTCGCGTCGGCGGTGAACCCGGGCGGAGGCTTCCTCACGGGCGCGAAGGCGCAGGAGGAGGACCTGGCGCGGTGCTCGGCGCTGTACCCGTGCCTGTTGAAGTGGCCGGAGTACTACGACGTGAACCGCAAGCTGCGCTCACCGCTGTACACGGACCACTTCCTCTATTCGCCGGACGTGCCGTTCTTCCGCAACGAGCACTACGACCTCCTGGAGCGGCCGTTCGCCGTGTCGCTGCTGACGGCGCCCGCGCCCAACGCGAGGGAGCTGCCGGCGAAGGATCCGGAGGTCGCGCAGAAGCTGCGTGAGGTGCTGGCCGCGCGAGCGCTCAAGGTGTTGCAGGTGGCGGCGCATCATGGGCACCGCACGATCATCCTGGGCGCGTGGGGTTGCGGCGCGTTCCGCAACAACCCGCACGACGCGGCGGAGGCCTTCGCGAGAGGGCTGTCCACGATGGCGGGCGCGTTCAGCCGCGTGGTGTTCGCGGTCTACGAGCGCGGCGGGAAGGGGCCGAACCTGAGCACCTTCCGCGAGCGCTTCGGCTGAGGGGCTGTCTGGCGGTCGTGCGCGCCTGCTAACCTGCGGGCATGCGATGGAGCTGGGTGGGGCTCTTGGCGGTGGTGCTCGCGTGCGCGGAGGCCCCGCGCCCGGTGCAAACGAAGACCCGGTGGCCCATGGAGGAGGTGGCGTTCACCGTCCGCACGGTGGATCCAGCCGGGCAACCCGTTCCCGGCGTGGCGCTGGTGGCACGCCGCGCGGACCAGGGGAGCCTCATCTCCCGCTCAGGCACTTCGGACGCGACCGGGACGGTGCGGCTCCGGGTGATGCCGGGCTGGTATGTCGTCCAGGCGGAGGCGCCGGGGTTCGTGCGCATGCTCCACACGGACGCGCGGATTCCTCCGGGTGAGGAGGTCCGACTCGAGCTGACGTTGACGCGTACGGCGCCGTTCGCGGGGCGCGTAGTGGATCTGGAGGGACGGCCCGTCGCGGGGGCGCAACTCCGGCTCACTCACTCCGGGGATGAGGAAGCAGTGCTGCACACCGAAAGCGATGGGGACGGACGCTTCCGCTTCGACAACGTGCCCGCGGGAGCCGTGAAGCTCCTCGCGGAGAAGGAGGAATGGAGCCCCACGCGGCTGAAGCTCGCGGCGCCACAGCCGGAGTTGACGGTGGTGATGGGCGGCCTCGGCTCGCTGCGGGTCCAGGTGCGCAGGCCTGATGGCACGCTGTCGTCCGCCGCTTCCTCCTCGATCTACCCCGAGGATAAAGAGCGCTTCTTCGAGCTGGTCCCGGAGCAGCGCTCCGACGCCACGGTCTTCCAGGGTCTTCCCGCCGGGCGCTACCGCGTCTCCGGCAGGTACGGTCCCCCGTCCGGCGACTGTGTGTGGACGCGCGGCATCGAAGTCCAGGTCCTTCCGGGCCAGCAGGCGGAAGCGACGGTGAGCTTCGAAGGGATCCTGGATGTTGGACCCTGGCGAGGCGTGGCCGTGGATGCGAGTGGCAAGGCCCTTGCCCCGGGGCAGGTGACGGCCTGGCTCGCACATGGATCGCTGGATGACATGGGCCTGCATGGCCGGTGCGACGTCCGTTCGGAGCCGGATGGCTCCTTCGCCTTTCCGCACGTGTTCCAGGCTCCGGTGAGCTTGGAATGGTCGGCCACCCCATCGACCATGCGCTGGTTTGTCGACGGGCCGCTTCCAAGGGGAGCAGGGGAGCCGGCGACGTTCCGCCCCATCATCGGATTGCTGAAGGGACGCGTCCTGCGGCCGGATGGGCAAGCCCAGACGCACTTCAAGGTCCACTCACATTCCGAGGAGGATCCGAGGGGCGAATACGAACACGGCGTCCCGACGTCACACACGTACCAGTGGGTCATCGAAGCGGAGGGCTTCGCGCCCGCGCTCGTGCGCGCGGAGGGGCGTGAGCATGAAATCCTCACCGTCCCGGATGTCGTCCTCGACGTGGGCCGCACCGTCCACGGTCACGTCGTCGCGGAGGATGGCAAGACGGGCGTGCCCGGGCAGGAGGTCGCGCTCTTGGAGGTCTTCGATCTGGAGACCCGGTGGAGGCGCCGGCCTCACACGGTGACGACCGGTGCGGACGGGCACTTCCAGTTCGACCACGTGGCCGGCCGCCGCCTGTTCCTGCGCGTGGACGCGAAGGCGCAAGGGACCGTCCTCCGTGGGCTCGAACCCGATGAGGTGTCGGTGCAGCTGCGGCTCGTGCCGGGCGCGGAGCTCGAGGGCTTCGTGACGGAGGGGGCTCGGGTTCCCCTGGCCGGGGTGAACCTGGAGGTCCGCTGCGAGGGTGGCTTCAAGGTGGACGCCCGAACCGACGCCATGGGTCATTACTCGGTGCGCGTTCCGGCGAACCGCCCGTGCTTCATGCACGCCGAAGCGAGCCCCCTGAACGTCATGCCGAGGCCCCTGCCGCCTCGGGTGTTCTTCTCGCCGCGGCGGATCCACCTGGCTCCGGCTTCGCATCACCGGTTGGACTTCGAGCCAAGGCACGGGCCCGCCCACCTGCAAGTGAGTGTCAGGGCGTCCCGCGAGTTCGTTACGGCATTCGTCCTGCCGGGGGACGTTCCGTGGCCGGGCTCACCGGAGGCTTTGGACGCCCTCATCCGGGCCGGCTTCGAACCGGAGCCCTGGTCGCACTCCTGGGTATCGGAGGATGGGGACTCCATCGTCGTCCCCAGCTTCATGTCAGGAGCGCGGTTCGACTTCAGGACGCTTCCCCTCGGGCACTACACGCTCTTCATCCGGGAAGAGGAGCAGGGGCTCGACGAGCTCCTGCGCATCCCCGTGGACCTGTCCCGGGACGGCGTGCATGCCGTCAATTCGGAGCGGCCCGCTCGGGAGGGCGGAAGGCTCTACACGCGCTGACGCGAACGCATCGCGTATGCTTCGTGTCATGCGATGGAGCTGGGTGGGGCTCTTGGCGGTGGTGCTCGCGTGCGCGGACGCGCCGCGTCCTGTGCAAACGAAGACCCGGTGGCCCGTGGAGGAGGTGGCGTTCACCGTCCGCACGGTGGATCCAGCCGGGCAACCCGTGCCCGGCGTGGCGCTGGTGGCACGCCGCGCGGATCGCGGGAGCCAGGTCATCAAGTCGGGCACCACGGATGTGACGGGGACGGCCCGGCTCCAGGTGATGCCGGGCTGGTATGTCCTCCAGGCGGAGGCGGCGGGCTTCGTGAGCGTGACCCGCACGGACGCACGGGTCCCCGTCACCGGAGAGGCGCGTCTGGACGTGACGCTGGAGCGCGCGGCGCCAATCGCCGGGCGCGTGGTGGATGCGGTAGGGAAGCCCATCGCGTTGGCCACGCTTCGACTCAGCCGCTCCAACGAAACCGAGTCCGCGCCGGAGACCGAGAGCGATGCGGAAGGGCGCTTCCGCTTCGACGGTGTTCCCGCTGGACGCGTGATGCTTCAGGCGACGAAGTACAAATGGAGTCCGACGCGGTTGGAGTTCGTGGCGCCCGCGCCGGAGCTGGCGGTGGTGATGGGTGGGCCCGGCTCGCTGCGCGTTCAGGTGCACGGGCTCGATGGAAAGCCATTGCCTGGAGGGCCTTTCTCCATCTCGTACATGGATGACTTCGCGTCCATGGATGACATGAGCCCCGACGAGCTGTTCCCGGAGAAGGCGCAAGATGCCACCGTCTTCCCGCAGCTTCCCGCAGGGCGCTACCTCATCTCCGGCAGGTACGCCCCCGTGCCCGGCTGTGAGTGGACTCGCGGCATCGAGGTCCAGGTCCTTCCAGGCCAGCAGGCGGAAGCGACGGTGAGCTTCGAAGGCCTTCATGACGCTGGACCCTGGCGAGGGCGGGCCGTGGATGCCAACGGCAAGGCGCTTGATCACGGGACAGTGGTTGCATGGGGGTCGGGGGAAGAGCCGCACGACCTGGGCTTGAGCGGCAGGTGCGAGGGCGTCGTGGGGCAGGACGGCTCCTTCGCCATTCCGCACATCTTCAAGGCTCCGCGCGTCCTGACAATGGATGCCCCTGAAGGGGCCCGGGGCTGGGAGGCGAGAGGTCCTCTTCCCGCGGGAACGGGTGAAGCGGTGGTGTTCCGCAGAGTCTCTGGAAGTCTGAAGGGCCGTGTCGTGCGCCCGGATGGACAGCCCGTGGGCTTCTTCGAAGTCAACGGACACTCCCCGAACAATCCGCGGGGGGAGTACGTGCGATACGTGGATTTGACCCACACCTATCAGTGGGTCATCGACGTGTGGGGATTCGCCCCCGCTCTCGTGCGCGCGCAAGGGCGGGAAGGAGAAGTGCTCCAGGTCCCGGACGTCGTCCTCGAGGAGGGCCGCACCGTCCAGGGCCGTGTCTTCGCGAGTAACGGCCGGACGAGCGTGCTCCATCAGGAGGTCGAGCTCGTGGAGGAGTTCGACCTGGACGGCCGTGGACCCTATCGCTCGCGGTGGGCGATGACCGACGCCGAGGGCCGCTTCGAACTCAAGCATGTGCCAGGCCGGCGCCAGTTCCTGCGCGTCGCTTCGAAGGAACACGGGGCCGTGCTCCATGCGCTCGAACCCGCTGAGACGGCGGTGCGGTTGCGGCTCGTTCCCAACGCGGAGCTGCACGGATCCGTGTCGGATGGCGCGCAGGTTCCGCTGGCGGGGGTGAACCTGGAGGTCCGCTGCGAAGGTGGGTTCAAGATGAGCGCCAGAAGCGACGGGACGGGCCACTACGCCATGAGCATCCCGGCAGACCGCGAGTGCTTCGTGCATCCCGAAGGGAGCCCTCTGAACATCCAGCCGCCTCGGCCGCCCCAGCCGCTTCCGGTGTTCTTCTCCTCGACGCGGCTTCGCGTTCCGTCCGGCTCACGGCAGTCGTTGGATTTCGAGCCCCGTCGGGGGCCCGCGTCGCTGGAGGTGCGCGTCGAGGCATCTCGCGAGTTCGTCACCGCGTTCGTGCTTCCGGGAGACGTTGCATGGCCTCGCTCGCCCGAGGCGCTGGATGCCCTGATGCGGGCGGGTTTCGGATCCGACCCGATGCCGAACACATGGGAGTCGGAGAACGGGAGCGAGTCCTTCGTTCCCCACTTCCTGTTGGGGGCGGACTTCCGCTTCAGTCATCTTCCCCTGGGGCATTACACGGTCTTCATCCGGGATCAGCTGGACGGAGTGGACGCGATCCTGCGAATCCCCGTGGAGCTGAGCAGGACCGGCGTGCACGTCATCCAGTCCGCGCGTCCCGCTCGCGGAGGCGGAAGGCCGTACATGCGCTGACGTGAGTCCATCGCGTATGCTTCACGCCATGCGATGGAGCTGGGTGGGGCTCGTTGCCGTGGTGCTCGCTTGCGCGGGCACGCGTCCGGAGTTGGAACCGTCCGGACCGGCGAATGAAGGGAACTGGATGTTCCGGGTCGTGGACCCGCAGGGACATCCTGTATCCGGCGCGCAGGTGAACGTCTGGCGCGCGGACTTGCCGCAAGACAGCGCGCTGACCGGCACGACGGACGCGCAGGGGACCGGACGCGTTGCGCTGAAGCCGGGCCGGTATGCCGCGGAGGTCCAGGCCCGCGGCTTCGTGACGGCCTTCCGCACGGACATCCGGATCGCGCCGGAATCGAAGCCGCGGATGGAGCTGTCCCTGGTGCGCACGGTGCCCCTCTCCGGACGCGTGGTGGATGCGGAGGGAAATCCTCTCAACAGCGTCTGGCTCCGGTTCGTCTCTTCCTCCGTCGCCACCCCGCTCGTGCAGACCTCCAGTGACACGCAGGGCCGGTTCACCTTCCAGGGCGTGGCCGCTGGCGAAGGCCTGCTCTATGCCAGCAAGGCGGATTGGAGCTGGCGCCGTTTGAAGGTCGTCACGCCCCAGCCCGAGCTCACCGTCGTGATGGGGCGGTACTCGTCATTGCTCGTGCGGGTGATCGACGCAGAAGGACGCGGGGTCCCCAACGCTTCTAGCTTCGTGACGCCCGTCGACCGGCGGTTGGTCCTCTCGCACGAGTTCGAGCAAACGCCCGAGGGAAGGGTCTTCCTGCGACTCGAGACGCAGCGCTACCGCGTGAGGGCCTTCGCTCGTGCCGCCGGGTGCGAGTGGGAGCGCACCGTGGACGTTGACGTCCTTCCTGGGAAGAAGGCGGAAGTCACGGTGAGCTTCGAAGGCATCGCCAGTGCGGGTCCATGGACGGGCAGGGCGGTGACTCCCAATGGGAAACCCCTGGCCGGCATGCAGCTGCGGGCCACGGCGCACGAGTCTCCGGAAGGCAGGGACCTCATGGGTAGTTGCAGGACGATGACCGGTCCGGACGGATACTTCGAGTTGAGCCATCCCCTGGCTCGCCCCCACAAGCTCGAGCTCGTGTCCATGGATGGGCTCCACCAGAAGGTGGGCGCCGCGGAACAAGATCCTTCCGGCCCCAATGGCGGGCCCGTGGTGTTCCAGTCTCCTGGCGTGCTGAAAGGCCGAGTCCTCCAACCGGATGGGCAGCCCCTGAAGGAGTTCTCCCTCCAGAGATATCCGGTGGCCCATCGTGAAGGCCGCTTCGCCTGGATCCCGGACGCCTCGCGTCCCTCCGCCCTGTTCATCGGAGCGCAGGGCATGGCCCCATTCCGCCTGCGAGTCGAAGCTCGCGCGAACGAGGAGCGGACGCTCCCGGACATCACGCTCGATCCCGGACACACCCTCGTGGGCCGGGTGCTCCACGAAGATGGGCAGACAGGGGTTCCCAATGCCCGCGTCGACTGGGTGGACCCCGCCGACCTGGAGGGCCCGCGCGACGAGCACGGCTTCATGCATGAAGCGGACAGGGCGGGCCGCTTCCACATCAAACACCTGCCCCATCGCCCCCTGTTCCTCCGCGTGAACGAGGCGCAGGGCGGAACGGCCTTGTACGAAGTCGGCGCTCACGAGGACCAGGTGGAGCTGCGGCTGACCGCGGACGGGGTGCTCCAGGGGGTCGTGACGGATGGGGCGCGCGTTCCGCTCGCGGGCGTGACGGTCCGGGCGCGCTGCGAGGCCGGGCTCGATACCCGCACCACGACGGATGACGCCGGCCACTACGTGCTGCGCGTTCCAGGGGACCGCGAGTGCTTCGTGCACGTTTCGGACGAGCCGCTCCGGGATGCCCAATGGCCCCGGCCCGCGCCGCTGGCCTTCTCACCCCAGCCCGTCTCACTCTCACCACACGAGCGCGAACGCAGAGACTTCGTCCCGAGGAACGGAGGAGGCGCGATCCAGGTGCACTTCCCGGAGCCACGTGAACGGCTGGAGACCTTCCTCGTTCCCGGCAATGTGGACATGCCGAAGACGTACGGAGCCCTGCGGATCCTCCAGCGTTCCGGACTCACCAGCGATCCCGCCGCGAGGAGATGGCCGCCAGAGGATCCAGATGTGCGGGGGCCCTACCACTGGCGCGTGGACTTCGACTTCAGCCACCTGCCACCCGGCCGCTACACCTTCTTCGCCGTCGACGGCTGGTTCGGACCGTCGGTCTTGCGCGTGCCCGTGGACGTGAAGCAGGGCGAGGCGAAGTCCCTCCGCCTCGGCTTTCCCGCTGACAGCGGGGGAACGCCGCTCGTGCCGTGAACTCCGGGGTATGCTTCGCGCCATGCGATGGAGCTGGGTGGGGCTCGTTGCCGTGGTGCTCGCTTGCGCGGGCACTCCGCGTCCGGTGGTGGAAGCGCCGGGGCCGGCGAAGGACGTGACATGGATGTTCCGGGTCGTGGGCCCGGAGGGACAACCTGTGTCTGGCGCGCAGGTGAACGTCTGGCGCGCGGATCAGTCGCCTTCGTACGCGCAGCCCGGTACGACGGACGCACAGGGGACAGGACGTCTTCTCCTGAAGCCGGGCTGGTATGGCACGGAGGTCCAGGCGCGCGGCTTCGTGACGGCATTCCGCGAGGACATCCGGATCGCACCGGAATCGGCGCCGCGGCTCGAATTGACCCTGGCGCGCTCGGTGCCACTCGCTGGTCGCGTGGTGGATGCGGAGGGGAAGCCCGTGTCGGGTGTCCGGCTCCGGTTCGCTTCCGCCAATGCCACCGTCCCTTTCGTGCAGGCCGTCAGTGGCGAGGAGGGCCAGTTCAACCTCGAGGGCGCGGCTGCGGGTGAGGGCCTGCTCTACTCCGACAAGGAGGGATGGAGCTGGCAGCGGTTGAAGGTCACCACGCCTCAACCCGAGCTCACCGTCGTGATGGGACGGCTCTCGTCGTTGCTCGTGCGGGTGGTGGACCCCCAGGGACGCCTGATTCCAGACTCCCAGAGCTGGATCACCTTCCTGGACCGGCCGGTGGGCAACAGGCACCAGTCCGAGCAGACGCATGAAGGAACAGTCCACCAGTTGCTCCCGGCGCAGCGCTATCGCGTGAGGGCCACCTACGCCGCGGCCCCGCGTTGCTGGTGGCGTCGCGCCGTGGATGTCGACGTCCTCCCCGGACAGCAGACCGAAGTCACCGTGAGCTTCGAAGGGGCCACCAGCGCGGGCCCGTGGACGGGCAGGGCGGTGACACCCGACGGGAAGCCGCTGGCCAACATGAAGCTGCGGGCCTCGGCGCCTCCCTCCGCGGAGGGCATGGATGCCGATGACGAGTGTGAGGGCACGACCGGTCCGGATGGATACTTCGAGTTGCCGCATCCCCAGGCAGGGATCCATCAACTCCGGGTCAGGCATGCGGAGGAGCCCTTCGCGCGGGTCGGCGAGGTGGAGCTCGCACCTTCCGATGCGAAGGACGGACCCGTGGTGTTCCGCTCTCCCGGCACACTGGTGGGACGCGTGCTCGGCCCTGACGGGAAGCCCATGGTCAACTTCGACGTCGACTGGCAGAGCCAGTCCGACCGTGAAGGCCGGTTCATCCGGGAGCCGACCGCATCGCGCACCTATTCGCTGCGGATCGACGCTGGGTATATGGCCTCCGCTCGTGTGCGTGTCGAGGCTCGCGCGCACGAGGACCGGAGGGTCCCGGACATCCAACTCGACTCAGGGCACTCCGTGCTGGGCAGGTTGCTCGAGGACGATGGCCGCACGCCCGTGAGCAGGGTCTGGTTCGAGCTGGTGGACCCCTCCGACCTGGACCTCCGGCTTTGGAACTCCCGCTTCGGGGCTCACACGGACGAGGCCGGCCGCTTCCGATTGGATCACGTGCCCCGGCGCCCGCAGTACCTGCGGCTGAATCGCCATGAAGGCGGGACCCTCCTGTATGAGCTCGGGGCTCGTGAAAACCGGTTGGACCTGCGGATGAAGCCAGACGGGGCGCTCGAAGGCTTCGTGACGGACGGGGCGCGTGTTCCGCTCGCGGGCGTGACGCTGGAGGCGCGGTGCGGAGCCGGGCTCGACACCCGCACGAAGACCGACGGGGCCGGCCACTACGTGCTCCGCGTTCCCGCGGACCAGGAGTGCTTCGTGCACTTCCCGGAAGAGCGGCGCTATCTCTTCACCTGGCCCCGGCCCACGCCGCCCACCTTCTCGCCCCAGCCCGTCTCCCTCTCACCTCGCGAGCGTCAACGCAGGGACTTCGTTCCGAGGCGGGGCGGGGCCACGCTCCAGGTCCACTTCCCGAAGGCCCGCGATTGGCTGGAGCCATTCCTCGTTCCCGGTCACGTGCGCATGCCGAAGACGTTCGCGGACCTGAAGGCGCTCCAGCGCGCCAGCTTCACCCGCGACCCTCTGCTGAACAAGTGGCGCACGGATGATCCGGACATGCCGGACGCTCAATTCTGGCGGAAGGACTTCGCCTTCAGCCAGCTCCCGGAGGCGCGCTACACGCTCTTCGTCATTGAACCCCAGGACGGGGCGATAGCCGTCCTGCGCGTGCCCGTGGACGTGAAGCAGGGCGAGACGAAGTCCCTCCAGCCCGGCTTCCCCTCCGAGAATGGAGGCACGTGGCTCGTGCCCTGAAGCGCGCCTACGCGCCTTCCACCGGCAGCGTCACCACGAACGCGGCACCACCGCCGGGCGCGTCCTCCACCCAGACGCGGCCGCCGTGCGCTTCCAGGATCTGCTGCACGATGTAGAGCCCCAGCCCCAGGCCTCCCGTGCGCGCGGAGCCCTGCACCTGGGCGAAGCGCTGGAAGATGCGCTTGCGCTCGGCGGCGGGGACTCCCGGGCCTCCGTCCCGCACGGTCAGCCGCAGCTGCCCGTCCTGACGGCGCAGCGCCACCTGCACCGGCGTGCCCTGGCCGTATCTCATCGCATTGGAGAGCAGGTTGCTCACCACCTGCTCCATCCGGAGCCGATCAAACCGGCACGGGGCGGGCCCCTCCACGCGCGCGTCCAGCTCCACGCCGGCCTGCTTCGCCTCGTCCGCGAAGCGCGCCACCAGGTCCTGCACCAGCGGCGCCAGGTCTCCGCTCGCCAGATCGAAGTCCAGCTTGCCCGTGCGGATGCGGCTCACGTCCAGCAGGTTGTCCAGCAGCGACGTCAGCCGCTTGAGCTGCCGGTCCGCCGCGTCCAGCCGCACCGTGACCTTCTCGGAGCCCACGGGCTCGTGGCCCTTGGACTCGGACATGCGCCGCAGCAGGTCTACTTGAAGACGCAGCGACGTGAGCGGCGTGCGCAGCTCGTGGCTCGCCACCGACAGGAAGTCGTCGCGCGTGCGCACCGCCTCCTGCAGCGCCTCCTCCGTCTCCTTCAGCGCGGTGATGTCCAGGATGGCCCCGCGCACCACCATCACCTTGCCGTTCGCGTCGCGGATGACGCGCGACCGGCTGATGAGCCAGTGCCACGTGTCGTCCGGCCAGTGCGTGCGGAAGGTGGAGGAGTACGACAGCACGTCGTTGTGGAAGATGGCCGACACCTGCGCTTCCACCGCCGGCCGGTCATCCGGATGCAGCGACGCCAGGAACCGCTCGTGCGTCCACTCCGCCAGCGGCTGTGTATAGCCGTAAAGCCGGTCATGCCCCTCCGAGCGGAACACCTGCCCGGTGACGAGGTTCGTCTCCCAGACCGCCATCTGCGCGGACTCCAGCGCCACCTGGAAGCGCTCGCCCAGCTGGCGGAAGCGCTCCTCGGTGCGCGTGACCTCCGTCTCCGCGCGCTGACGGCGGGTGATGTCCGTGGCCAGCACCCACACCTCGCCGCCCACCGGCCGCACGGACAGCTCCAGCCAGACGCCGGACGGCAGCTCCGACAGGAAGCGGGCCGGCTCGCGCGTGGTGAGCGCGTCCAGCAGCCGCTCGTGCAGCGTCGTGCCGGCGAGCATCGGCTGCGCCGCCCACGGCGTCATTCCCTGGCAGGTGCCATACGGCAGCCCCAGCAGCGACGCGGCGCGGTGGTTGAGCTCATGGATGGTCCCCTGCGCGTCGAGCGCCAGGAACGCCTCGGACATCATCTCCCGCAGGACCTGCAGGCGGGTCTGCGCGGACATGCTGGCCTCGTCGGCCGGAACCGGGGGCTGGTTCGCGTCTCGCGACGTGCGCGCGGCAGCCGGGCCCGGTGAGGACGCATCGTCCTTGGGCGCCTGGCGAATGGGTTCGAATGGACCGCCGGGGAGGGGACTCATCGGGTTTGCACGCTCCCGCACGGCCCCCGCGCCCGTCAAGCGAGCGCACGGGGCGTCCGGGCCGTCTGTCAGCCCAGCGGATCCGTGAGGGGTTCAGGCATGACCCACAGCTCCGTGGGCCGCGCGTAGGCCTTGTCGAACGCGAAGAGGATTCCGTTCCACCGGTCCCAGAAGTCCGCCCAGCTGTACTCGGACGGAGGGGAGGTGAGCGGGTTGCCGTCGCGGTCCGGCTGGGCATACGCATAGTCCGCATAGGTCCAGCGCACGGTGCCGAAGTCCGTCATCAGCAAGGGCGTCAGGATCTGGAGCACGGCCGCGCGAGACACCTCGTCGGTGGGCGAACCCGCGGGCGTGAAGACGGGCTGGGCCTGGTCACGCTGTTCGCGCCACGCGACGAAGTTGGTGCCCATGGCGACGAGCGCGTCACGGCGCGCGGGCGTGGGCGCGAGCCGGGCGTCCTCGTAGAGCGCGAACGCGGCGACGAGCAGGCTCTTCCAGTGCATCCCGGGGAAGAGCAGGTCCATGCGGGTGGGGCGCGGCGAGTCCTCCGCGTGCGCGACGGCCCAGGCATACGCCTGCTGCGCCTCTGCACCGTGGGCGTCCGCCAGGGTGAACTCGGTGAGCACGCGCGCGGGCGTGATGGGCCCGGTGGTGCCAGCGCGCCAGTCCAGGTACAGGCGCGCGGAACCGCCGATGTCGTTGTAGATGGCGAGGTTGCCTTCGTGGAGCGTGCGCTCCAGCGTGATGACGATGACCTCCACCTTGTCGAGCGGCGCCACGCCCGGAGCGCTCCAGTACAGCGCGCCCATGCGCGACGCGGTGGCCAGCAGGGTGCGCACGTCCCCGAGCGCCTCGACGTTGAGCGCGCTCGTCATCACGCTGAGCGCCGCGGCCGCGTCCACCGTCAGGCCCTGTGAGATGAGCTGGAGGGACAGGTCCTGGAGCCGCAGGCGCACCACGCCGCTCAGCCCCAGCCGGTCCAGCGCGCCCGTCAGCGACGCCGACGGCTGAAGCCTCGCGGCGTTGATGAAGTGCCGCGCGAGCGCCGCGCCGTACATGCCCTTGCCGCCGGCCTGGGACGCGTGCGGCGCGAAGGTGAACCAGTTGGGACGCGCGCTGCTGGTGCCACCGGGTTGCAGCGTGGGGTCGATGATGCCGCCCAGCTCATACGCGATGCCGATGTAGCCCAGCGTGATGGTGCGGTTGTCCTCCAGCGGCGTGGGCGCGGTCTGCGCCCGGGCGGAGGCGGAAGCCAGGAAGAGGAGCGCGCCGAGGAGCGCGGTGGAGGCGCGGCGCACGTCGGTGCGGAAGGGATTCGCCAAGGTGGGGGTCCAGGGTTGGGGGGCTGGCCCACCAAGCTAGACAGCGGGGGCGCGGGTCCAAACCCCGGCCCCCGCGGTGGGCTTCATGCGGCGTTGAGTGGATGACCCTTGGGCCGCCTTCGCGCGCGGTTGACGCGCGAGGTCAGCTCCCAACTCCCGGAATTCAGGCTCCCTTGGGGGGCGCGAAGTACGAGACGAACGGCGCCACGTCCCGGTAGCCCATGCGGCGGTAGACGGGCGCGCCGGCCTCCGTGGCATGCAGCACCGTGCGCTCCAGCCCCCACGCTTGCTTCGCCTCCTCCAGCGCGCGCCGGAGCACCGTCTCCGCGGCGCTCTTGCGGCGGTGCTCCGCGAGCGTCGCCACGAGCGCGATGTAGACGATGCCGTCCACGCGCAGGGCCACCGTGCTCGTCGACGGCGCGCCGTCATGGCAGCCGACGAAGGCCCGGGACTCGGGGCCGAAGATGCCGGGGGCGGCCAGGGCTTCACGTCCCAGCTCCTGGGGCGTGTCGTAGCTGGCGGCGTTCACGTCCGCGACGGCGTTGTAGCCCCAGGTGTCGCGCACCGGCCGCAGGTCGAGCGGCGGAAGGGGCCGCACCGGCTCCAGCAGCCGGTCCGCCACCATGCCCGTCGTGGCCATCCCCGGCTTGAGCCCCCGCGAGGCGAGCAGCGCGTCCGCCTGCTCCCGCAGCCCCGGCGCCAGCCACTCCGGCGTCAGCGTGAAGGCCCACCCGTGCGGTCCCTGCGCGAAGTAGCTCGCGGCCGAGTCCACCGCGCGCAGCAGCTCCGCCTCCGTCTCCGCCGGCCGGTGGAGGAACGCCATGTTCATCAGCGACCACGTGACGTGGCCCGCGGTGATGAACACGTCCGCGCGCTCGACGACCTCGCCACGGGGCAGGCCCAGCGTCATGAGCCTCCAGGCTCCACGGAATTGCGCATGCGATTCGTCGATCTCGGCTCGGGACATGAGGGTTCTCCGGAAAGGTCCAGGAAGCCGGATTCTCCGCATTGGGAGCGGCTCACGTCTACGTGCGTGAGGGGAGGGGCCCTGCTAAAGCGAGGGCGCAACCCGGGTGCGAGGAGTGGGTCGCGATGACTCCCATGGAAGGGCAGCCCTGGCAGACGACCTGCCGGGTCTGTGGCAGGCAGACCTGTCCGAAGCCGGAGGCGGTGGCCTCCTGGATGCGCACGATGCTGGACCGCGTGCACGGCGCGCAGATGCGCGGTGCGGGTCAACGGGGCCTGCGCGAGGCCCTGGCGATGGAGGGCGTGCTCATCACCACGCACCTGGAGGTGTGGTCGCGGGCGCTCGAGGGCGTGTGCCCGGACTGCATCGCGGAGGTGGCTCCGGAGACGGACGCGAAGCTCCAGGACCCGGAGGCGATGCACGAGGCGTCGCTGGAGCGCTGGCGCACCTCCGCGCCGGAGCTGGTCAGCGACGCGGTGGAGGCCGCGGTGGACGACACGCTCCAGGCCGCGCGCGAGGCCGCGACCCGGAACAAGCCCACGAGCTGATCAGGCCCAGAGCTCCTGCTCCAGCGTGTCGAGCAGCGCCAGCGCGACCTCGGGCGTGGGCAGGCCCGCCTCCGTGACGAGCGCTGAATCGAGCGGCGCCGCGACCTCCGCGCGCAGCAGGGCCACCGCGCGCTTCCGGGCCTCGCGCAGCGCCGCCTGCTCCGGCGCGGACAGACGCGAGCACACCCACCGGTCGATGTCCCACGACAGGCCCGCGTGCCGCGTCTCGTCCTCGGCGATGCGGACCATGGCCTCGCGCACCTCGGCGTCGCGCGCGTGCAGTGCCTGGTGATGGGCCACCAGCGCGCCGTACGTCTCGCGCACGCATCCCTCCACGGCGTTGTCGAGCGCCACGTCGGCCAGAGGTCGCGGCGGCACGGCAGCGACGGCGGGGGGCGGAGGCGTGGCCCCGTACCGGCGCGCGAGCCGTCCCGTCATCTCCGCGTGCAGGACTTCATCCACGGCGCTCGCGAGCGCCGCGTCCTGGAGGGCTGCCTCCGCGCCATGCAGGGCCAGCTCCTCACGCAGCCTCAGGAAGGCGTGGATGGACGCGGCCTCCAGGTGCGCCGTCTGGGCGAAGTGGTGCCCCAGCGCGTCCACGCAGCGACCCGCGGCCGTGCCCTCCAGTCCCACGGGCCGGCGGCCCACGGCGCAGATGCCCGTGCCGCGCTCCAGCACATGCTTCTCCACCTCCGTGACGTCGCCGTTGGTGGAGACCCGGACCACGTGCTGCGTGAGGTCCGAGCCCTCGCCGCACGCGAAGCCCTTCGTGCCCACGATGTTGTAGCTGCCATCCGGGTTGCGCTTCACCGCGCCTCGCTCCAGATCGCCGCAGGTCAGCGAGTAGCCCGACGCGAAGGCCACGAGCGCCGCGTCCTGCCGGGTCTGCACGCTGCCCAGCAGCTCCTTGAGCTCCTGCAGCGACGTCCAGGTCTTCACCTCGTCGCCGCGCGTCGTCGCCAGGAAGTAGTTTGTGCAGACGAGGGTGCAGGTGCCGTGGAAGCCGTCATGGGAGCGTGCTTTCTCCAACGCCGTCTGACACGCGGCCGGGTCGGTGGCGGTCGCGCACGCCTGTCCGGCGGAGGCCCGGGTCTCGTAGCTCGCCGGGGCCTCGCGGTCGTAGCTGGTGATTTCACGCAGCTCGACGGAGTCCGCCGCCGGCTGGATGCTCAGGTCGTCGATGGCGAGGAGTCTCTGCGGTGAGCACTCGATGGCCGAGTAGCCCCGCAGGTCCGTGTTGCCGGTGCCGCAGCCCGCGAGCACCAGCGGCGTCGCGAGCGAGGTCCGCAGCGCGCGAGAGAAGAGATACCGCAATCGGTTCGTGTTCATGGACGCCTGCTCCCGTGGGTCGAAGTATCCCGCGAGCAGAGCAACAGCGATGCCATCGCCGTGCTCTCTCTGGGAACCCCCGTCCGGCGAGCGTGTCCACGTGCTCGGAAAGCTGAGGCGTCTTCAGAAAACCGAGGCCCTGGAGGCGGCATCAACTCGCCTGGGGCGCGCGGAACAAGGGCGCACCCAGCGCCGCGCCGTTGACGCCACCGTCAACGAACAGGTCCTGCCCGCTCACGTAGGACGCGTCGTCGGAGGCGAGGAAGAGCACCGTCTTCGCGATCTCCTCCGGCCTGCCCATGCGCCCCAGGGGGATGGTGGCGGACATGCCGCGCTCCATCTTCGCGAAGGCCTCCGGCGTGGGCGCGTTCTTCTCCCAGATGGGCGTGTTCGTCGCGCCAGGGGACACGACGTTGACGCGGATGCCCTTGGGAGCGAGCTCCGCCGCCAGCACGCTCCCCATCGCCTTCAGCGCGCCCTTGCTCGCGGCATAGGCCGAGTACCCCGGCATGCCCAGCTCGCTGTGCACGGAGCTGGTGAGGATGACCGACGCGCCCGGTTTCAGATGCGCCGCCGCGGCCTGCACCGTGAAGAACACCCCGGTGACGTTGGTCTGGAGCACGGACGTGAACGCGTCGTGCGACGTCTTGCCCACGAACGTCTGCCCCGTGATGCCCGCGTTGGCGAACACGATGTCCAGCCCGCCAAAGCGCTCCACCGTCGCCGCCACCGCACGCTCCAGCGCGGCCGGATCCGTGGCGTCCGCCTGCACCGCCAGCACGTTCGCGCCCAACTCCTTCACCGCCGCGTCCAGCGTCTCCCGGTTGCGCCCGGTGATGGCCACCCGCGCCCCCTCCGCCACGAACAGCCGCGCCGTCGCCAGCCCGATGCCACTGTTACCGCCCGTGATCAGCGCCGTCTTTCCCTTGAGCCGCATCCGACTGCCTCCTGTTTGAATGGTTTCATGATGAAACCAATCGCCAGATGAATAAAAGGCCCGGTTTCGTTATGCAACCAGTTGTGGGAAGTCCCTCTGGAAGGAGGCGGGGATGAAGCGGACGAGCATGGAGGGGGCGGCGTGCCCGGTGGCCCGGTCCCTGGACGTCATCGGGGACTGGTGGTCGCTGCTCATCGTGCGCGATGCGCAGTACGGCCTGCGCCGCTTCGGGGAGTTCCAGAAGAGCCTGGGCGTGGCGAAGAACATCCTGGCCCAGCGCCTGAAGCACCTGGTGGACCACGGCATCCTCGAAACGCAGCCGGCCTCGGACGGCAGCGCCTGGCAGGAGTACGTGCTGACGGAGAAGGGGCGGAGCCTCTTTCCCATCCTGGTCGCGCTGGGCCAGTGGGGACAGGAGCACTGCTTCGAGGCAGGTGAGCCACGGACGCGGGTGCTCGACAAGGCGCACGGTCAGCCGGTGAAGCCGCTGGAGGTGCGCGCCGCGGACGGCAGGGTGCTGACGGTCCAGGACGTGCGCCTGGAGCGGCCGGCCACACAAGGCTAGCGCCACCCGGAGCCGGGCTGGTTAGGGTGTGCCCATGACGCGCCCTGCATCGGATTCGTGGTCACTGCCCTGGATGGGGCTGGGGCTGAGCAGCAACCTGAGCGCCTCGGACGTGCCGCATCCGTACCGGCTGCTCGACGCCTCGCCCGGTCTCTTCGACTTCGTGGAGTACAGCGCGCCCATCGCGCTGGAGGAGGCGAGGGCCCAGGCCACGCTCTTCCCGGAGATGTGGCGCCGCCGTGCGGACGTGCCCGTGCTCTTCCATCCGGTGCACCTGAACCTGTGGGGCCCGGAGCTGGAGCCCGCGTCGGCGCTCGCGGAGCTGGATGCCCATGCGCGCGCGGTGGGCAGCCCGTGGGTGGGCAACGACGTGGGCTGGTGGCACGCGGGCGGTCAGCCCTTCCCGGGCTACCTCTACGTCACGCCGCCGTTCAACGAAGCGGGCGTGCGGGACAGCGCGGCGCACGCGCTCCACATCCAGGCGGGCTTGAGCGTCCCGCTGGTGATTGAGAACCCCGCGGTGCTCGCCACGCGCGGCGGACTGCACGCGCTGGACTTCATGGCGAAGCTGCACGCGCGCACGGGACTGCCGCTGCTCCTGGACCTGGGCCACCTCTTCAGCCACCAGCTGTCCGCGGGCCTGCCCCTGCGCACGGGGTTGGATGGGTTCCCGTTGGATCAGGTCGTGGAGCTCCACATCGCGGGCGGCGTGGTGACGCGCAGGGGAGGGCGGACCTTCTACGTGGATGACCACACGCAGCCCGTGCGCGAGGAGCTGTTCGAGCTGCTGGCGGACGTGCTCCCGCGCTGCTCGCGTCTGCGCGCCGTCACCTTCGAGGGCGATGGCCATCCTCCGGAGGTGGCGCTCGCGTCGTTGAGGCGGCTGCGCGCGCTCGTCCCGAAGGAGGCCCGCGCGCCCATCGACATCCCCGCGTCGCGCGAGCCCGTGCCCGCGCTCAGTGGGGACAGCCGGCCGTGGGCGCTGTTCGACGCGGGCCACGGCGTCACCCCGGCCACGGAGGACGAGGACCCCGAGGGCACGCGCGCGGACCGGGACTTCCGGCTGGCGGTGGTGGCGGAGCAGCTGGACAAGGACTGGCCCCTTACGCGCCTGCTGCTCGCGGCGACGCCGGAGGGGCTGGAGTCCTTCACCCGCTCGCGCGAGTACCGCGGCCTCTTCGACGGGCTGGGAAAGTCCCTGTCCCACGCGTTCGCGTCCTGGGCGCGCAAGCGCGTGATGGCCGCGCCGTCGGATGGCGTGGCCGCCGCGCTGTCCCTGGAGATGATGCTGCCGCACGCCTTCCTCCAGGCTCCTCCGGCTCCGGCCCCGGGCCAGGTGGCGCTGGCCGAGGACGTCCGCCTGGGCGCCTTTCCCGCCGACCTGACGGAGCTGGTCTTCGCCTCACGGGCGTTGCGGCGGCACCTCACCGGCCGTGCGTGGGCCTGCGGGGCGCTGGAGGTGTCCGGCCTGGAGGCCCTGGCGCAGGTGGCGGCCCGGCCGGGTCCGGGGCCGTGGCGCTTCGCCATCCGCCGGAAGGGGACGGGCTTCGAGGTCCTGACGCTGCCCCCGGAGGTGGCCTCGGGGCTCCAGGGGCTCGCGGAGGGCCCGCTTCCGGTGGAGGCCCTGCCTGGATGGCTGGTCGCTGAAGGGCAAGCACGCGGGCTCTTGCGGCGGGCATAAGCAACGCCACATGTCGGCCGGTCAACGGATCCTTGCGCCCACCTGTCTGGTGGGGTACTGCCCGCCGCATGTCGTCACCCCTCGTCGTTGGCATCGCGGGCGGCACCGCGTCCGGCAAGACCACGGTGGCCCGCAAGGTGCGTGAGGCTCTCGCCGACTGCCGGGTCGCCTTCATTGATCAGGATTCGTACTACCGGGACCTGAAGGACATGTCCCTCGAAGAGCGGCGGGAGGTGAACTTCGACCACCCCGACGCGTTCGATACGGAGCTGCTGGTCAGTCACCTGCGCGCGCTCAAGCAGGGCCAGGCCATCCAGAAGCCCGTCTACGACTTCGTCACGTCCGGCCGTCAGCCGCACACGCAGCGCGTGGACCCCGGGGACATCATCCTCATCGAGGGCATCCTCGTGCTGCACATGAAGGAAGTGCGCGACGAGATGGACGTGAAGATCTACGTCGACGCGGACGATGACCTGCGCATCCTTCGCCGCCTCACCCGCGACATCAAGGACCGCGGCCGCGACTTCGACCACGTGGTGGGCCAGTACCTGCGCCACGTGCGCCCGATGCACATGGGCTTCGTGGAGCCGTCCAAGCACCACGCGGACATCATCATCCCGCACGGCGGCAACAACGACATCGCCATCGGGATGCTGGTGGGCGCGCTCCGGGCGCGGCTCGCCTCGCAGCACCAGTCGCAGCGCTAGTTAGCCGCGAAGCCAGCGCAGGAAGTCCTGCACCGGCCCCTTCAGCCGGTGCGCGTCCGACAGCAGGGTGCCGTGGTCTCCCGGCCCCTGCAGCTCCACGAACCGCGCCTGCACCCCCGCCGCCGTCAGCTGGTGGTAGGTGTCCCGCACGCGGCCCGCGGGTGCCAGCGCGTCCGTCGCGCCCGCGAGCAGCAGCACCCGCGCGCGGATCTTCGAGAACGTCTCCGTCAGGTCGCAGCCCGCGTACGCGGAGCAGAGCATCGACCACGCCACCGGATCGAACGTGTCCGCGAACGACGCGGCCTCCGCCTCCAGCGCCGCCTGCGCCGCCGCGCTGTCCGGATACGCGCTGCCCAGGTGGTCGCGGCCGTAGAGCAGCTTGAGGTAGTCCATGCGCAGCCGCACCAGCGCCCGGTTCGGCGCGCGCTCGCGCAGGGGCGGGGTGTCCTCGTTGTCGGGCGCCATGCGCAGCACCTGCGACGTGAGGCCCATCTTCTCGCGCAGCCCCTCTGGCAGCGCCCGCGCCGCGCCCAGCACCACCACCCCGTCCGCCAGCTCCGGGAACAGCGCCGCCAGCCGCAGCGCCACCAGCCCGCCCAGGCCAATCCCCACCAGCGCCCGCACGCGCGTGAGCCCCAGGGCCCGCAGCAGCGCGGACACGCCGCGCGCCATGTCCAGCACGGTGAGCGGCGGCAGGGACGTGCCCCACGGCCTCCCGCTGTGCGGATCCGGCGTCAGCGGCGACGTGGAGCCGAACGGGCTGCCCAGCAGGTTGGGCACGATGACCGGCGTCACGTCCGGATCCAGCGCCTTGCCCGGACCGATCAGCTCCCGCCCCCAGCCCGAAGGTTGGTACGCACCGTTCACTTCCGTGCTCAAGGCCTGGTGGGAATGGGACAGGTCGTGCAGCACCACCACCGCTTTGCCATCCGACGGTTTCCCATAGGCCTGCCAGGCAATCTGGGGGCTCCCCAGCAGGTCCCCTTCCTCCAGCGGAAGGGGCACGGTGAACAGTTGGATTCCCTCGGCCTGGGGCACGATGATGGGGCTCATATCATTGCCTGCCCGTACGCACAGGAGCCTGTCGCTTGAAGCGCTACTTCGGAATCATCGTTGTCATCGCCCTGGTGATCGTCGCCGCGGTGGCGAGTCACCGCACCGCCTCCGCGCGGGCAACCGAGGCGGAGCGGGACGCGGACTTCCGCCGCATCCAGTCCGTCTACCTGGAGCGCGTGGGCTGGATGCGCACCAACCCGGATGAGGCGTCCTACAAGGACGAGCTGAAGTCCTTCTTCAAGGCGTACTTCGACGACGTCGAAGCGCACCTGGATCGCTTCAATGGAAACAAGAAGTTCGACGGCTACCTGGCGGAGCTGGAGCAGCGCGCGGAGTCGGGCGGAGAGAAGAAGGATAACCGCGCGACGGATCGCAAGGCCTTCTACGAGTACGCGCGCAAGCAGTTCGACGCCCTGCACGAGGGCCGTTACCGGCCGGTGTTGAGCGCCACGGACAAGGGCATGCGCCTGGACATCGTGTCCAACGACGTGGTGATGGTGATGGGCAAGCCGCAGATCCGCCTGCAGCTGGTGCTCTGGGGCGCGCAGCGCGTGGAGAAGGACGAGGGCAAGGTGAAGAAGATGGTCACCAGCGCCGCGTTCGACACGGTGTGGAAGCTCACCGACGCGAAGGGCAAGCTGCTGGGCGAGATGCGCGGCGGTGACCCGTCGATGAAGATCGACTACCCGGAGCGCCTCATCGCCGGGTTCCCCCCGCAGATGCTGCTGGGCCACTACGACCTGGACCTCTTGCCCGCGGAGGTGGCGAAGCTGGAGATGACCATCAACGTCGCGTCGCACGCGGCGTCCGGTGGCAACGCCAACGCCACCTACGCGTGGAAGCTGGACGTGCCGTCCGAGTGGAAGCTGGGCGCCAACGAGACGTGGGAAGGCGCCACGCAGGAGGAGCGGCCGGAGGAGGAGATCGACCCGGCCAAGGCCTCCGCCAAGAAGGGCGAGTAGCGGACAGGCCGCACTTCGTCACTTCACGACGGCGAAGTGCGACCCCAGCCGGTACGCGGACAGCGTGCCGGCGTCGTCCAGGAAGTACAGGTTGAGGCGCACGTCGGCCTGGAGCGCGACGAGCCCCACCCCCGCGCGCACCTCCGCGAGCACCTGACCGCCGCGAGGATCCACCGCGCGCACCACCTCCCCCGCGATGAGCGTCACGTCGCGGGCGGTGCGCGCCGGCAGCGCGGTGATCAGCGGCTCGCCGGCCGCTCCCACCCGCCAGTCCACCTGTCCGTTCAGCGCCACGCGAGCGGCGGCCCCGGACGCGCTCGTCACCACCACCGCGCGCGGCAGCGGCGCCAGCGCGTAGGGCCCGGGCCCCAGGTGCAGCGCGCGCTCCCAGACCTTGCGTCCGCGCGCGTCCAGGCACACCAGGAACCCGTCCTGCTCACGCATCCCGGCCAGGAGCACCCGCTGGCCCACCGGCAGCGGCGTGGAGGGCAGGAGGAGGTCCGGCTCGAACGTCCACTGCGCCTCGCCGGTGTGCGCGTCCGCCAGCAGCAGCGCGTGATGCGAGCCGCGCCCCAGGAGCGCCAGGAAGCGCCGGCCCCACGCCACCGGAGCCCCATGGAAGGGCAGGGGCGAGCGCAGCCGGTAGCGCACCTGACCGTCCTCCAGGTCCAGGCCGTACAGGTAGCCGGAGTCCGTGGCCAGGAGCGCCCGGTGCCCCTGCGTGGCCAGCCACCCGCGCTGCGTGCGCGGCGGGGCCAGGCGCCACACCTCGCGGCCCGTGGCCTCCGCGAAGGCCACCGCCGTGCGGTCCTCCGACAGCGTCAAGAGCAGCCCGTCCTGGCGAAGCAGCAGCGGCCCCAGCGGGATGCCGTCATGGTCGTGCAGCCACCGCGCGCCCGAGCCCCGGCCCGTGAAGCCGTACACGCGCGTGTCGTCCGCCGCCACCGCGTGGCCATCCGCGGACGCCGCCACGCCCAGCGACGCGGCCCGCCGCCACAGCAGCGCGCCGTCCTTGCGCGAGAACGCGCCCGCCAGCCCCGGCGCGCAGTACACCGGCCCGTGCCGCCCCAGCAGCAGCCGCGCCTCCTCCGGCTCCTCCAGGCCGCGCTGCTCCCAGAGCTTCTCGAAGCGCAGGCGCCGCAGCTTCCCGGGCACCTTCAGCGGGCGGGACTCGCCGCGCGCCGGGGGACTCCTGCGCTCGCGCGCCTCACCTTCCGCCTCGGGCGGCTTGTGCGCGCCTCGCAGGTGCGACAGGCCCTCGCGGCAGCGCTCCGCCACCTCCACGAGGTACGGGTTGGAGACCTGGACCCGGTGCGCCTCCGCGAACGCCAGTCCCAGCGCCTCCCCCAGCTGGAAGAGGGCGGACAGCAGCGCCTGGGGCTCCAGCTCGAACCACGTGCCGGTGGGCCCCAGCTTCGCCCGCCGTCCGGGCAGGTCCAGCGTCAGGCGGGGACGCACGCCCGCGGGCTCGAACTCGAAGCGGGCCTCGCCCAGCTCCACGGCCCGCGCCAGCTCCACCGCCTGCCGGGACAGCTCCAGCACCGTGAGGAACGGCGGCCCCGGCGCACGCCACGCCTGCGGCCGTCCCGGCAGCGCCAGCCACACCTCGCCCGCGCCCAGCAGCGGCGCCAGCGCCCCGGAGGTGCCCTTCGACGGGGCCTCGCGCGAGGCCGGGGAGATGTCCTTCAGCTCGAAGCCGAACCCCGGCACGGAGACGGGCTCGATCCGCAGCGGGGTGGGGGCAACGGGCTTCTCTTCCGCATGCGGGGCGGCCTTGCCCAGGCCCTGGAGCGCCTCGCCCAGCTTCCGGGCGGCCGTGGCCGACAGGGCCTTGGGCGCGAGCTTCGTCACGTCCTGGAGGAATCTCTGGCCGCTCTGGCGGGTGGCCTTCGTCAGCTCCTCGGCGTCCACCCGGATGGGCGGGCGCAGCAGGTGAGCGGGCCGGGCGAGGCTGGCCACGGACAGCTCGATGTCCGGCCCGACCCGCCGCAACACCAGCTCCAGGTGCGCCTCCGTCAGCGACACCTGCGCCAGCCTCCGTTTCCCCGCGTGCAGGGCCGCCACCGCCTCCACCAGGGCGGGGACGACCTCCGCCAGGGGCTCCTCCACCGCCCCGGACAGCAGGTTCACGCCGTCCAGTTCCAGCGCGATGGAATCGAGCGGGGAGGCTGTCGGTTCGCGCTTCCAATGGTGTCCGATGCGAAGACGGGTCATTGACGTTCGTTGACAAGCCAGTTTAGCGGTGGCTAGCATCCGCCGCCCATACGGACCTACATTTTTGTAACCGTTCGGAATTCTTGGGGAATACTCGATGACATTTTACGAGGCCGCGCTCCGTGTACTGGAGAGCGAAGGTCGCCCCCTGCATTTCCTTGAGATCACGGAGAAGTCCATCCAGCTGAGCCTGCTGTCCCACATTGGTAAGACGCCGGAAGTGACGATGCTGTCGCGACTGGCCGCCATGGCGCGACGGACGCGGGATCGCAAGGTGATTGTCACGGCGAAGGATACCTTCGCTTTGACGGACTGGTCGCTCTCCGAGGACGTCGAGGCACTTGCACAGACGGGCGTGATGGAGCCGCATCCGGAGGAGGAGTTGCCTCCGCTGCGGCCGGTGGAGCGTCACCCGGAGCCCCGTACGGACAACGTCCGCGCGTCGGGCCGTGGCACGGAGCGCAAGCGCCGCCGTGACGAGGGCGACGAGGAGCGGGGTGGCCGCCGCAAGCGCTTCCCGCCGCTGCCGGAGGTCGTGTTCGAGATCCTCAGCGAGGCGGAAGTCGCGCTGCGCACGGATCAGCTCATCGAACGCGCCAAGGGCAAGGAGCTGTGCGCGGAGGAGACCACGGTGGAGGCGGTGCTCACCGCCCTGCTGGAGGACAACCAGCGCCGCATCGACGCGGGCCGCCGGCCCCAGTACGCCTTCAACCAGGAGACCGGCGAGGTGTCCCTGGAGCGCGCGGGCGCGCCGAGCGAGGCGCCGCCCCTGGAGCTCCAGGCCGCCTTCGCGCAGGCCCTGGGCATCCCGCTGGAGGGGGGCCGCCCGGTGCTGGGCAAGCCCGCCGCCGCCGGCGAGCCCCTGGTGGACGAGGCCCTCATCACCACCGCGCGCACGGCCCTCAAGGACGCGCGCCGGGCGGTGGCGCGCGGGCTGCGCAAGCGCCTGGGCGACGCGGACGTGGGCACCTTCGAGAAGTCCGTGGTGAAGATGATGCACGGGCTGGGCTTCCGCGAGCTGAAGGTCGCCAAGCGCTCCAAGGAAGGCCCCCTGCTCACCGCGCGCAAGCGCGAGGGCAGCGTGGAGCTGCGCTACGCGGTCCGCATGCTCAAGGGCATGCCGGGCATCGACCGCAAGACGGTGCAGGAGCTGCGGCGCGACCTGGGCCACTACTCGGCGCAGGTGGGCCTGCTGGTGAGCGCGGGTGAGGTGCGCGGCGACGCGCGCTCGGAAGCGCAGGCCACTGGCTCGCTGGTGATGCTGTGGTGCGGTGACGCCCTGGGGGAGAAGTTCCTGGAGGCGAAGACCGCCGTCACCGTCACCCAGGTGGAGCTGTACGACATCGACGAGCGCTTCTTCGAGGCCGCGAAGCTGGACGCCGAGGAGGCCCAGCGCCGCCGCGAGGAGCGCAAGAGCGAGAAGCAGGCCCGCGAGGAGGGCGGTGGCGAGGTCGAGGCCGCCGCCACCACCACCGAGAAGCCGGAGCGCGCGGAGCGTCCCGAGCGGGGCGACCGTTCGGAGCGCTCCGAGCGCCGCCGCGACCGTCAGCGCGAACGGGCCGAGGCCCGCGACACCGCCAGGTCCGGCGCGGAGGGCGCCGAGGCCAAGGACTCGCCGGTGGCCCCCGCGCCGCCGGCCGCCGCCGGGTTCACGCCCGCGTCGGAGGAGGACGAGTCCGAGGAGGGCGACGACGAGGGTGAGGATGACGACCTGGAGGCCGCCAGCGCCTTCGTGGGTGGAGCCAAGGAGGGCGCCGAGGCCGGTGCCGCCGAGGGCAGCGCCTCCGAGCGCAAGCGCCGCCGCCGTCGTCGCCGGGGCCGTCGCGGCCGTGGCTCGCGCGGAGCGGAGGGCGGGCCCGCGGGTGAGGCCGGCGCTCCCGCCGGTGAGGGCGCCATCAGCGCGGGTGAGGCCGGTGCCACCACGGGTGAGGCCGGTGCCAACGCGGGTGAGGCCGGTGCCAACGCGGGTGAGGCCGGTGCCAACGCGGGTGAGGCCGGTGCCACCACGGTGGCCGCCGTCGCCGCCGGTGAGGGCGCGGAGTCTTCCGGTGGCATCGCCGCGCCGTCTCCGGGTGGCAGCGTCACTGGCGAGACGGTCGCGCTCGCGGGTGAGGCCCTGCCCGTGATGAGGGAGGCCCTGCCCGTGATGAGGGAGGCGAGCCCCTCGAACGGGGAGGCCGCCGCCACGCAGCCCGCCGTGGGCAACGCCTGGCAGGCGGGCGAAGCGGCGCAGCCGTCGCCGGAGTCCGACGAGGCCGCGCGGGCCCGGGCCGAAGCTGCTGCCCAGGCCGCGTCCGACGCGGAGACCCCGGTCGCCGCGCAGGCGCTGCCTCCGGAAGAGGCCCCCGCCGAGGCGTCCTCGCAGCCCGCGGAAGTCCGCGAGGCCCGCGAGGTACACGAAGCGCCGGTGTCCCCTGGGACGGACGGTTCGTCCGAGGGCAACAAGGAAGGCTGAACCCCGCACGGAATCGCGTGCGGTGGACGCGGGAGTGTTAGCCTGTGGGGGCCATGAAGCCGGCCCTGCTGCTAACCTCCTGCGTGCTGTTCCTCGGGGCCTGCCGCTCGCAGGCCCCGCGCCATCCGGTGGCGCCGGTGGAGCTCTCCGGGACCACCCTGCGGGACAACGCCCTCCTGGGCTTCGGCCCGGAAGGCGTGCGGGACCTGTTCGACGACGCGCTGGAGACCTCCGGCCGCTTCGAAGTGGTGGCCGACGAGTCCCCCAAGAAGTCCCGTCCCTGGAGGCTGTCGCTGGAGGTGCCCTTCACCCGCGAGGTGCTGAAGGACGGCAACCCGCACAGCTACGCTGAGGTGGGCGCCAACCTGTCCCTGGAGCGCTTTGGCGGCAACATGCCCCAGCGCTACGAGGTCGTGGGCCTGGGCGAGGCGGCGGTGGAGGTGGACTCGGCGGAGGGGCGGCGGGCCGCGATGCGCAGCGCGCTGGAGAGCGTGCTGCGGCAGGTGACGGAGTCCGCGGTGCTGCAGCTCGCCGCGTTGGACCGCACGGACGAGGCGCTGGTGGCGGACCTCCAGGCCTCTGATTCGCGCATCCGTGAGTTCGCCCTGCGCACGTTGGCCGAGCGCAAGCACCCGGCCGCCGCGCCGCTCCTGATTGAGCGCCTCAAGGACACCAGCGACGCGGAGCAGGTGCGCCGCACCATCGGCTCGCTGGCGGAGATGAAGGCGAAGAGCGCGGTGCCGGCGCTCATCGACCTGGCGCGCGGCCGCGACTCGGGCTTCCTGCAGGAGATCGTCTTCGCGGTGGGCGAGATTGGCGGCCCGGAGGCGGAGGCGTACCTGTACACGGTGGCCCAGGGCCACGACACGCCGTCGGTCCAGGCCGCCGCGCAGCAGGCGCTGGACACGCTCTACGCATCACGCAACCACGCAACCGCGGAGGCGCGTGGCCAGAGCCACGCGGACCCCTAGCGCATGATGAAGCAATCGCTGTCGATGGTGGGGGGCCTGGCCCTCCTGGCCTCCACGCTCGTGGGTTCCGGCTGCGCGAAGCGCGTCGAATCAGCCACGCGCCCCTCGCCCGAGTCCATTGCCCAGTACTACCCGCTGGCCGTGGGCAACGCGTGGACGTACCGGATTGACGGGCGCGACGACAAACCCGTCACGGTGGAGATCGTCAAGGAGCAGGACGGCTACTTCGTGGACAACCAGGGCGGCCAGCTCGCGGTGGACGCCTTCGGCCTGCGCGACCCCAAGCGCTACCTGCTGCGCGGCCCGCTGGAGGCCGGGCGCGGCTGGAACAACGTCGTGTCCGTGTCCTCCACGGAGCGCTACCAGCTGGTGCAGGTGGGCTTCGCCTGCAAGGTGCCCGCGGGCTCGTTCCCCAACTGCGTGAGCGTGGAGGGCCGCAACAAGGTGGATGGGCAGACCACGCTCGTCAACACGATGACCTTCGCCGCCGGCGTGGGCCTGGTCCGCGTGGACGTGGCCACGGAGCACGAGGGCAAGCGCGTGCCGCAGACGGAGCTGGAGCTCATCTCCTACAAGGCGGATGCCGCCGTGCCCGCTCCCAACTGAAGCGTGGAGACGACGAGCGAGCTCACGCAGGACGCGCGCATCCTGAACTTCCTCGCGGAAGGCGGGGAGGGCTTCATCTCCGGTGAGGCGCTGTCCAACCGGCTGGGCCTGTCGCGCACGGCGGTGTGGAAGCACGTGGAGGCCCTGCGGCTGAAGGGCTACCGCATCGAAGCCGTGCCCGCGAAGGGCTACCGGCTGGTGGGGCGGCCGGACCGGCTCTTCGGGCTGGAGGTCCAGCCGCTGCTCGCCACGCGCGCGGTGGGCCGCGTGCTGCACCACCACGACACCATTGGCTCCACCAACGCGGCGGCCTTCCGGCTGGCGCAGGACGGCGCCGTGCACGGCACGGTGGTGGTGGCCGAACAGCAGACGGCGGGGAAGGGGCGCCGGGGCCGCGCCTGGGTGTCGCCGCCGAACCTCAACCTGTACTTCTCCGCCATCCTGCGCCCGGAGCTGCCTCCGCAGCGCGCGCCGGAGCTCACGCTGGTGGCCGCCGTGGCCCTGGCGGAGACGCTGCGCGACGCGGGCGCGGACGCCGCCATCAAGTGGCCCAATGACGTCCAGCTGGGCGGCCGGAAGGTGGCCGGCATCCTCACGGAGCTGTCCGCCGAACCCGAGCGCGTGCACTTCGTCATCGTGGGCGTGGGGGTGAACCTCAACTCCGGCGAGGAGCACTTCCCGGAAGAGCTGCGCGCCACGGCCACGTCGCTCGCCCTGGCGCTGGGGCGGCCCGCGGCTCGCGCGTCCTTCACCGCGGCCCTGTGGAACCGGCTGGAGGCCTGGCTGGACACGTACCTGGCCACCGGCTTCGACGCGGTGCGCACCCGTTGGAAGGCGCTCTCCAGCACCCTGGGAGTCCCCGTCCGGGTGCGGACGGACCGGGGGGACTGGGAGGGGTTCGCGGAGGACATCGACCCCACGGGCGCCCTGATGGTGCGCATGGCGGATGGCCGCGTGGAGCGCGTGCTGGCGGGGGACGTGGAGCAGCTGCGTCCCCAGCGCTAGAGTGCGCCCCTGATGCTCCTGGCCATCGACGTCGGCAATACCAACACCGTCCTGGGCGTGTACGAGGGCCGGCGGCTCCTGGACCACTGGCGCCTGGAGACGAGCGCGCGCCGGAGCGCGGACGAGTACGGCATCCTCGTGCGCCAGCTCTTCGCGTGGAGCGGCGTCGACGCGAACCAGGTGAAGGCCGTGGCGGTGTCCAGCGTGGTGCCGCCGCTCCAGTTCATCCTGGAGAAGATGAGCGAGCGCTACTTCAAGACGCGCCCCATGTTCGTGGGCCCGGGCGTGAAGACGGGCATGCCCATCCTCTACGACAACCCGCGCGAGGTGGGCGCGGACCGCATCGTCAACGCGGTGGCCGCCTACGAGAAGCACCACCGCGGCCTCATCGTGGTGGACTTCGGCACCGCGACGACGCTGGACGCGGTGACGCCCAAGGGCGAGTACCTGGGCGGCGCCATCTGCCCCGGCATCAACATCTCCATGGAGGCCCTGTTCCAGAACGCCTCCAAGCTGCCCCGCGTCGAGTTCGCGCGCCCGCCGCACGTGGTGGGCCGCAACACCGTGCACTCCATGCAGTCCGGCCTGGTCCACGGCTACGTGAGCATGGTGGACGGCATGTGCGCGCGCATGGAGGCGGAGATGGGCTTCTCCGCGAAAGTGGTGGCCACCGGGGGCCTGGCCCCGCTGGTGGCCAGTGAATCGAAGGCCATCCAGGAGGTGGATGAGTTCCTCACCCTGGAGGGGCTGCGCATCATCTACGGAAGGAATCACGCGACATGAGCACCGCCGCCGACCCCAGCATTCCGGCCCCGCCCCCGGGCTGCCCCTTCAACGCGGAGTTCCTGCCGCCCAACCTGCGCAAGCACGTGGACCCCAACGCCCCCGTGCCCCTGCGGATGATGGCGGCCAAGTCCCTGGTGCCGCTCAATCCGGCGGACATGCTGGGCGCCCTCTACATGCTCACGTTCGATCCGGACGCGGGCGTGCGCGAGACGGCCGCCAAGACGTCCTCGGGCCTGCCGGAGCGCATCCTCGGCTCCGCGCTGCGCGACGAGGGCGTGCAGCCCCCCGTGCTGGGCTACTTCCTGGGCCTGCTCAAGGACAAGGAAGCCTACGCGGAGATGCTCGTCCTCAACTCGGAGACGCCGGACGACGCCGTGGCCAGCGTGGCCAGCACGTGCAGCCCGAAGGTGGCGGAGATCATCTCCCAGAACCAGCTGCGCCTGCTGCGCAATGAGGGGATCATCCGCGGCCTGTGCGCCAACCCCGGCGTCCCGGCGTCGCTGGTGGACAGCGTCTGCGACTTCGCGGTCCGCAGCGGCCTGGTGCTGGCGGACGTGCCCGCGATGCAGGCCGCGCGCGTGCGCATCTACGGCCCGCAGGCCGCCGCCGCGCCGCCGGATCCGGGCCCCACCGCGGAGGAGGTGCTCCAGGAGCTGGGCACGGAGGCGCAGGCCGAGGACGCCGCTCCCATGGAGGAGGGCAAGCGCATGACGCTTGCCCAGCGCATCATGAAGATGTCCATCGCGGAGAAGATCAAGCTGGGCACGCTGGGCAACAAGGAGGCCCGCTCCGCCCTCATCCGCGACACCAACAAGCTCGTCTGCGTGGCCGTCATCCGCAGCCCCCGCATCACCGACGGCGAGGTGCTCGCGTGCGCCGCGAACCGCGCCATCAACGAGGACGTGCTGCGCGTCATCTACAACAACCGCGAGTGGACGAAGATGCAGAAGGTGAAGCTCGCGCTGGTGAAGAACCCCAAGGTGCCGCTCACCGTCACCCTGAAGTTCCTCAACACGCTGCGCGACGCGGAGCTGAAGGACTTGTCCCGCGACAAGAACGTGCCCGCGGCCGTGCAGTCCTTCGCCAAGAAGCTGCATGAGAAGAAGACGGCGCCCAAGCAGGCGCCCGGCGGCGGCAAGTAGCCGGGCCGTGGAGCGGGGGAGGGCGGTTCAACCCGCGCCTTCCCCCGGTTCTACAGGCGGTACCGCGGTGCTTCAGGCCGCGGCTTCCTCGTCGGCGTCGTCGCCCACGGCGGTGCCCGGCTCGTCCAGCAGCTGCTGCGCGATGGCCAGCGCCTTCTTCGTCTTCTCGCGCAGCTTCTCGTCGCCCTTGATGCGCGCGTAGAGCTTCGTCACGCGCTCCTCGTTGTGCGCCGCCGCCTGCTCCAGCTCGGTGATGCGCGCGCGCAGGCCGTCCGCCTCCGCGGCCGCCTGGGCGCTCTGGTGGGAGAGGTCCGCCTGGGCCTGCTCCAGCTGGCCGCGCAGGCCCTCCAGCTCGCCGCGCAGGCCCTCCAGCTCGCCCTGCGCCGCCTCCACCTGCGAGCGCAGCCCTTCGGCCTCCTCGCGCGCCGCCTGGAGGTCCGCGTCCTGCTGGGCCACCTGGGCGCGCAGGCTGTCCGCCTCGGCCTGGAACGCCTGGGCCTGGGCCTGGTGCTGATCCAGCTCCGTCTGGAGCGCGCCCAGCTTCGCGGTGGCGCCGCGCGCCTCCTCCTTCGCGGTGGCCAGCTGCTGATCCACGCGCTTGCGCTCCGTGGTGAGCTGCTCGGTGCGCGTGGTGAGCGTCTTGATCTGCGCGTCGCGGCGGTTCAGCTCCTCATCGGAGGTGGAGGCCTTCTGCTCCAGCTCCAGGTGCTGATCCTTCAGCTCGATGATCTCCTGGTCCTTCTGGTTCAGCTCCGACTTGAGCCGCAGGATCTCCTTGTCGCGCTTGTTGACGGTGTCACGCAGCGCGAAGGTGTCCTTGTCGCTCTTGCCGGCGGTGGAGCGGGACGCCTCCAGCTCCGTGGCCTTCTCCTGGAGCTCGGACTCCAGCGACTGCACGCGCTCCTCGACCTGCGTCGTCTCCGAGCGCGCGTCCTCCAGCGCGCTCTGCAGCTCCGCCACCTTCGCGCGCAGGTTGCGCAGCTCCGCCAGGTCCGCGGCGGACGGGCCCGGCGCGGCGGCCGGCGTCACCGGCGCGGCGACCGCGGCGGGACGGGCCGCGGCGGGCGGCGGCACCGCGCGCAGCGGGGTGG